>JBCDCF010000050.1:0-11748 GCA_039182345.1 Pseudomonadota bacterium | reverse complement strand
GCGCCGCAGCAGGAATCGCCGCGGCCCGCGAGCGCGGCCGCCCAGGCCGCTTGAGGCATCTGAGGCGTTTGAGCGGGCCGCCACTCGGCGTCATGGCGCGCCTTGTGGGGGCGTTGTCATGAAGCTCCTTGCCATTGTGGGGGCGGGACGGTCTGGCACCAACCTCCTCGCCCAGACCCTTGCGGCCGACGGCGAACACATCAAAAATCTTTATGAAAACAGATACATCTGGTCCTACGGTCAGGCCGACAGGCGGTGCGATGTGCGCGGGGCGGAGGACGCAACCCCCAGGGTGCAACGCTACATCAGTGCCCACTTTGCACGAAGGGGCGAGCGATCCAAGACTGCGGTCCTGATCGACAAGACGCCCAGCAACGCACTCAGAATCCCATTTCTGGCGCAGGTGTTTCCTGACGTTCTGGTGCTCAACATCATCCGCGATGGGCGCGACAACATGGTCTCGCGCGCACGCCAGAGGGATTTGGCGCGCGTTCACGGTGCGCGAGGGGGCAGCCTTGTCGGCGGGACGCAGCTTGTGGCGCGTCGCATCCTTCATCTCAGCCGGTTGATGCAAAGGGGCAACCTTCCCGTCGACAGGCTGCCGGTTGCCCTTTTCGACAGCGTTTCGGGCCTCACCCGCCACGCCCTTGGCAAGGGCCCGCCCCCTTATGGCGAGCGGGTGGCGGGGCTCGCGGCCTGCCTTGCCAGCGAGGGGCCTGATGCCGCGGCTGCCTTTCAATGGCGCGAAACGGTGGTGGCCGCCCACCGGGCCGGCCGCGCGCTCGGCCCCCGCCAGTACCTTGAAATCCGCTTTGAGGATCTGATGACGGACCCTCAGCGCACGCTTGCCACCGTGTTCTCATTCATCGGCTGCAAACAGCACGGCGGTGCCCGCGCCTATCTGCGCGACCAGTTGAAGACACCGCGGCCTCCGCCGCGACAACGCACCGACCCTGCCCGCCTTGCCGCGTTGGAGCGGCACCTTCGGCCCACATTGGAGCACTTTGGCTATGTCTGGGAGACTTGAGGCATCCGCTCGCCCGATGGATGCTTGGCCGGCGCAGGTGTGTCCACTTTTGCGGCGCGCTTGTGGGGCGAGGCGATGAGCGGCGTCATGCTCGTCCTCAACAATATGAGGGCGGAAGGCGGGCCTCAGCTTGCCGCCGATCTTGCCGCAGAGTGGGCGGACCACAACCCTGTGGTCGCGCTCCTCAATGACGATGCCACGGGGGCCGAAGGGCGATTTGACGCGCTCGGCGTTCCGGTCGATGCGCTGAATGTCGGCAGGGTCACACCCTTGCGCTACCCACAGATTGCCCGTGCCTTCCACAGAGCGTTCAGGCGGCACCGTCCCAAGGCCGTGGTGTCGATCCCCAACGGCGTTCATGGCGCCGTGTTTGCCGGCGCGGCCTGTGCTGGGGTGCGGCGGCGCGTGGTCCACATGGGCAACTATCCCTGGCACTGGCAGCCCCACTTTCGACGCTACCGCGCGGTGATGCAGGCCGGTGCCCCCCTCACCCCCGACCTTGTGTGTGTGACGCGCCATGTGGAGGAGGGTGTGCGCAGCCATCTGGGCCCTGTCGCGCGCCGTCTCCACGTGATCGAAAACGGCATCGACCTGTCGCGCTTTCCCTTCAAGGGGGCACCGACACCGGCTTTGCCGAAAACACCCATCGATGTCGCGATGGTGGGACGCCTCGACCCCGGCAAGGACCATCCCGCGTTGCTGGAGGCCTTGGCGATCTTGATGGCGCGCGGTGTCGCGGTTCGCCTCCATTTGGCGGGCGACGGTGCATGCGGCGAAGACCTGAAGCGCATCGCCAAAGCCCTTCGCGTTGCAGAGTGCGTGCGGTTTCTGGGCGCCATCGATTGGGTGCCCGAGCTTTTGCGCAACGCCCATGTGTTCGCCTTTGCCGTTCAGCCCGAGGAAGGGCTCGGCATTGCCCTGGTGGAGGCCATGGCCGTCGGAACACCTGTGGTGGCCAGCGATGTGGGCGCTTGCCGGGAGGTGCTCGACGGTGGGCGATGCGGTGCGCTGGTGCCGCCCAACAGTCCGGCAAAACTTGCCGACGCCATCCTACGGGCAGCGCTCCGGCCAGACGCTGGCGTGGTCGCTGCGGCCCGGCGAAGGGTGGAGACCACCTACAGCCGCGCCGCCATGGCCGCAGCCTATGGGGAGCTTTGCGATTTATGACGGCGGCAAACCCTTCGGTCCTCCATGTCCTGGCGACCCTTGAACGGGGTGGCACGGAAAGCGCGTGCCTCAGCCTTGCGGCCGCCTTCCGCGCGGCCAGCCTCACCAACGCGGTGGCCGCCCTTTCCCGCGGGCGCGGCGATATGGAGGAGGCGCTGGCCGTCCATGCCGGGCCGCCCGCCGTTCTGCCGCGGCGCAGGATTGCAAGGGTGGTGAGCTTTTACCGCCTCTGCCGCCGCCGCCAGCCTGAGCGGGTGTTGTTACACCTCTTCACGGTGGACCATGTGCTCCTTGGCCTTGCCGCGCGGATGGCCGGCGTGCGGCGCGTTGTGGTGGTGGACGGCAATCCCGCACCACGCGATGCTTTGCGCAAGGTGGCGTTGATCCTCACCGCAACGCGGCTTGCCGGCATCCACCTTGTGTGCGCATCGCGCTGGATCGAGCGGTCCCTCGCCGCGCTGGGGCCGCTCCCTGCCCGCACGATGGTGGTCCACAACGGCTGCCCTGTGGATGCCATTGCGCGCCGCGCGGCGTTTGCGCGGGCGCGGCGGCGGCATGACCAAATCGTCATCACCATGGTGGCGCGGCTCGACCCCATCAAAGATCACGCAACGCTCCTTCGGGCCTTTGCGGCCCTGCCGGCGACGCTCGGCGGCCGCACGCTTGTGCTGCGGTTGATTGGCGAGGGGCCATTGCGCGCGGCCATCGCCAAACGGGCCGCCTCGCTCGGCATTGAAGACCGTGTGCACCTGATGGGCTCGCGCGGGGACGTGCCTGAGCAACTGGGCGAGAGCGACGTGTTCGTCTTTGCCACCACCGGCGAGGAGGGATTTGGCATTGCCCTTATTGAAGCCCTTGCGGCAGGAACGCCGGTCATTGCCACGAGCGTGCCGGCCTGCCGTGAAGTTTTGGAGGGCGCCAAGGAGGGGGAGAGGTTCGGAACGTTGGTGCGACCCAGAAGCGCGAAGGCGTTGGCCCGCGCGATTTTCGCGACCGTGCGCGATCCGCCACCCCCGGTCGACCGCCAGGTGGTGCGTCGCCGCTACGACACTGCCGTCATGGCCAAAGGCTACCTCGACGCCTTGTTCCGCTGACCCGTCTTCATAGGCACGTGTGTTGCTGCTCAGTTGTGTGCAACGGTGGGCAAGGTCGCTGGGGTCCGCGACACGGCTCGTGAGCAATGCTGATCTGACAGTGCACAGTCAGATCAGGCCGCCGTGTTCGTCGATCAAAGAGGCGAGCCGTTTTTTCCGACCGGATAAAGGTCGGGCCGGAACGTCTCCAGGACCAAGCGCGCCGCGCTGGTGTCGCTCACGCAGTCACCGCCCTTCGTGGGGTGGCGATGTCCCCGGGGCATGACGCAAGCAGCCTCTGACGCCGTGCTGCGCCGCCCCCGACGCGAAACACACGCCGCGTCACATGCCGTGCTGCGCCGCCCCCCAGCGCAAAACACAAGCAGCGCCACACACCCTATTGCGCCGCCCCGGGTGCGAAACACTGGCAGCGTCACACACCATGCTGCGCTGCGCCTGACGCCAGACACGATGAGTGTCGTACGCCACGCTCAGCTCTGGGCCGGACGTCAGCGCACGGTCCGGCTCGTTCTGCCTGGAACGCAGGCGGATCAGTTCTCCTCAGGCGGGGTTTTCGTGGGGTCGTCGGCAGCGGGCGGTGCGGCAGGCTGCATGCGTCGTCGGGGGGCCGACAGGGTGAGGCCGAGCATGATGGTCTCGTCACCGAAGCGCGCGCGAAGAGCATCGATGGCGTGCTCGGCCCGGCTCATGCGGCCCTGCTGCGGGTCGAGAAGGTCGTCGGCATCGGCACTGCGAATATCGCTGAGGTGGGACAGGCCAATCCCGATCAGTCTGAAGCGCCTGCCGTCAAGCTGCGGCAAAAGCAGCGTCTTGCCCGTTGCGAAAATGCGGTGGGCGAGGGCGGTCGGTTCAGAGAGGCCCTTGTTGCGGGTGACGGTCTGAAAGTCGTGGGTCTTTAGCTTCAGCGTCACAGTGCGGCCGGCGATCTCGCTCGTCTTCATGCGGGCGGAGACCTTCTCGCTGAGGTGGCGCAGGAGGGCCAGCAAGGTCTCGCGATCGCTGATGTCGGCATCGAACGTTGTCTCTGCGCTCATGCTTTTGCGCTCCGACGCGGTGTCCACCTGCCTGTGATCTTCGCCGTGGGCAAGGCGCTTCAGCCGCTGACCGGTCTCGCCGAATTCTGCCATCAGGTTGGTGAGGGCGCGGCCCTGAAGGTCGCCAACGGTGCGGATCCCCCTTCGGTGAAGTTTGCGCAGCGCCGCTGGCCCCACCCCTGGCAAACACGTCACCGGTTCGCCGGCAAGGCGCGCCTCAGCATCTTCGCTGCCGATCACCGTGAAGCCGCGGGGTTTGTCAGCGTCGGACGCGAACTTTGCCAGGAACTTGTTGGGAGCAAGGCCCACAGAAACCGACAGGCCCACTTCCCGCTCCACCTCCTGGGCAAAGCGCGCCAGCGTGACGGCCGGCGGTGCGCGGTGGAGCCGCTCGGTGCCGGAAAGGTCCAAAAACGCCTCGTCGATGGACAAGGGCTGCACCAACGGCGTCAGCGCTTGCATGCGTTGGCGAATGTCGCGCCCCGCCGTCACGTACTTTTCAAAGTTGGGACGGATCACCACGGCATCGGGGCAGGCTTTCAGCGCCTTGAACATGGGCATGGCCGACCGCACCCCATGGATGCGCGCCAGATAGCAGCAGGTGCTCACAACGCCCCTGCGGCCGCCGCCCACAATTACGGGCACGTCGGCAAGGGCGGGATTGTCTCGCTTTTCCACCGCCGCGAAGAATGCATCGCAGTCCACGTGGGCGATGGTGAGGGTGGTCAGCTCGTCGTGAACGAGGGTGCGGGGGCTATGGCAGGACGGACAGCGTGCACCGATGGGCCCGGCAAACTGCCTCAGGCAATCGCGGCACAGCGCGTCCATCAGTCCACCGGTGGTGGCGGCGGCCAGTCGTCATCGCCCGAGTGGGCGTGGCGGTGGCTGTCGTCCCTGTCGCCATCGCGCTCGTTCAAGGCGCGCCGTGCGTTGACGATGGCTTCCGGCGGGATCTGCTGTTCTTCGGCAACGGCAAGAAGCAGGCTCTCGTCTTCAAGGACGAAGTCGAGGACACCGGCAAAAAAGCCCGGCGTGTTGGCGGCCCGCCGCAGCGTCTCTGAATCAAGGCCCGTCACAGCGAAGAACCGGTCCAGGATCCTCTGGTCGGTGGCAAAGTGGGAGAGGGCTGCAATGGCAATCCCAGAGGCTTCGGGTCGCTGCTTCATGGCGCGAAGCGGTCGCATTTTGGACCCCATGCGCCCGCGCCGCCACAGGCAGCCACAGCGGTGGGTGCAAATGCGGGTGCGGGGCGACCTCGCATGGTGCGCTGCGGGCCAAAGTGATCTACGAGAGGGCCGTGCGACGCGTTGCGTGGGCAGGAGGCAGCGGGACAGACCATGGGCTACCGGGTGCTCATCGTTGAGGACAACGAACTCAACATGAAGCTGTTCCATGACCTGCTCGAAGCGAGCGGGATGGAAATCCTACAAACACGCAATGGCATTGATGCTCTGGCGGTGGCCAAGCGCGACAAGCCCGACCTCATCGTCATGGATATTCAGCTTCCTGAAATGTCCGGCCTCGAGGTGACCGAAAAAATCAAATCCGACCCGGATCTCGCCCCGATCCCGGTGATTGCCGTCACCGCCTTCGCCATGAAGGGGGACGAGGAGCGCATTCGCGCGGCGGGATGCGAGGCGTACCTGTCCAAGCCCATCTCCATCGACCGCTTTATTGCGACCGTGAAGGCGTTCTTGCCGAAGGACTGACCCTATTTGATTTTCGCTTCGCGAAATTCCACGTGCTTTTTGACAACGGGATCGTACTTCTTCTGCACCATCTTCTCGGTCATGGTGCGGGTGTTCTTCGTCGTCACGTAATAATAGCCTGTGTCCGCGGTGGACTGCAGCTTGATCTTGATGGTTGTGGCCTTGGCCATGGGGACCTCCTCAGCCGCGCAGAAAGCCTGCGCAGGCGCGTCTAACTCAAACCGTGGTGGATGCGGCGCGCCGGCCGCCAAGTCAAGGGGAGACCCCTGAGCGACCGATCCGCACGAATGCCATAGCGACATATATAGCGAAGATTGCCGCAATCGCGATGGCAAATCCATGCGGTTCGTAAAGATCGAGCCCGCCGCCCAGCGCGATGGGCCCCACAAGCATCCCCACCGCATACATCATCACGAACGCGGCGTTGGCGGAGGCCAGTTCGCTGCCACGATAGCGCGCCCCAAGGTGGGTGAGGCCGATGGTGTAAAGCCCCGCCACAATGCCGCCGGTGACGAAGAGAACCGCCAGAAGCGCAATGAAGCTACCGCTGACGAAGGGGATGGCCGCCGCTCCGACAGCGCCAATGGCGGCTGAGCCGATCAACAACAGGCGCCTATTCACCCTGTCGGCCAGGTAGCCGATGGGGATCTGCGACAACACGTTGCCGGCCGCAATGGCCGACACGAGGATCACCGCCTGTTCGCCCGAAAGACCGATCCCCGTGCCGTAAAGGGGAAGGATGGCCGTGCCGCCCGATTCCACAGCGCCAAACACGAGGGCCGCAAACAGCGCCAGCGGTGCGGTGAAGACGAAATAGAGGAGGTTCACGCGTCCCCCGTCGGGAAGCTCCGGCTGCTGGTCACGCACCCGCGTGACCGGAATGGCGGCAAGAAGGAGCGCGCCAGAGCCGATGAGGAACGGCATGATCCCCTCAGTGCCGACAATGGCTAGGATGATCGGGCCGATGGAGATGCCGATGGACAGGAACGCTGTGTAGACCCCCACGATCAGACCGCGCCGCCTCTCCGGTGCGAGCGAGTTGATCCAGAACTCCGTCAGCGCAAAAATCATCGTCACCGCGGCGGAGAAGATGAAGCGCATGGGAAACCACAGCCAGAACGCCTCCACGTAGTAAAAACCCATCAACGTCACCGCCATGGTGCAGAAGGCGGCGATGATGAGGGGCGCTGTGCCGAAGCGCCGGGCGAGACCGGTGACGAAGGGCAGGATGCAGATGGCCGCAATCCCCGCCGTTGCCGTGTTGACGCCCACAAGCCACGGCGGAATGCCGCGCGAATCCAGAACGATGGACAACAGCGGCAAGGACAGGCTGAGCGCAAGGCCCACACCCGTGATGCCGCTGATCACCGCGGCAAGGGCGAGCCAGTTGAGGGGCGGTTCGGGCTCGGCCGTTCCCCCGCTCACACCATGCCGGGCCGACGACGCGGTGCCGTGCGGATCGCCGAGTGTGTCGGCGTGATCGCGCTGGGCGTGCGTTGTGGCGCTTCGGGCAGGGGGCGTCGGGTCCATTGATCCAGTGAGGTCAGGGCTAGAGGTCTCGTATTTCGCCTAAAATGTGAGCAAGCGCCAGATGGTGGCGGGTTTTGGGGGTGGGGTCGCTCCAAAAATCGCTCCGGCCTGGCCTCTAAAGGACCTCCCTGACGAACCCATTGGGGCGCCAGTGGTAAAACGGCACGGGGCCGTCGGGCGGCAGGCGTTTGTCGGCGCGCAAACGCTCCAACAGTTCATCGAGGACGGTGAGGGTGATGGTGGGAAGGGGCATCGTCTTGGCCTCTTCGATGGCGACCCAGGCGATTTCTTCAAGTTCGGCATCAGGGCCGACGCAATGGGGGTCGATGTCGGCAATCTCCTCCCGCTCCACCACGAAAAAGCGCGTGTCGAACCGCCGCGGCCGGCCAGGCGGCGTGATGGCACGGGCGACGAACCGCAGTGTGGAAAGGTCAAGCCCCAGATTGCGCGTGCCGAACCCTTGCCAGGCGTCGGCGCCGGATGGGCAGACGCCGCCAGGTTCGCCCACAAGGACGCCGGTTTCCTCGTAGGTTTCGCGAAGGGCCGCAACCCCAAGCGCACGGGCTCTGGCATCGCCCCTGCCGTTGCGCATGCGCGCAAGCAGCTTGTCGCGGGTGACGGCGTCATAAGGCTTTGCGATCTTCACGCGGGAATCGCCTGGGTCCACCCGTCCGCCAGGGAACACGAAGCGGTTGGGCATGAAGGTGTGGCGGGCGCTGCGCCGGCCCATCAGCACCGACGGACCCGACCGGTCGAGCAGGATAAGGCTTGCCGCATCGCGCACCCTGATCGGCGGGTGGGAACGGTCCCGTTCAGCGGCTGTGAGGCGCTGGGTGAGGGCGTCCGCCCCGCTCACGCGCCCTCGTGGCTCCCCGATCCGAAGCCGTGCATGCGGTTGGCCCATTGCAGGCCGACAAGGGCACCTTTGACCGGCTGCATCAGCCACAGCGACATCAATAGAGTGAGCGGCAGCCAGATGGCCGCATGCAGCCACATGGGCGGCTGGTAGGCGATCTCATAGTAGAGCATGGCGCCGACGATGACGTGGCCGACAATGAACATCGTCACATAAGGGGGCGCGTCATCGGCCCTGTGGTGGTGGAAAGCCTGGCCGCAATTGTCGCACGTGTCGGCCACTTTGAGGAATTTTTCGAACAGACGGCCTGTCCCGCAGCGCGGACATTTGCCGCGGGCGCCGCGATACATGGCGGCGAATTTGGGACGGTTGGTCATCGTCTGCCCTTTCGGCGGGGTGGGGCACGGCGGGAGGGCCTGCCTGAGCGGTGCGGCGGACGGCGGCGTGGCGCCGTGGCCTCGTGCTCGACCACCTCAAAGCGGAGTGCGCCCGACAGTGGTGCCGCTTCGGCCAGGCGCACCGAAACGGCGTCCCCTAAGCGGTAAGTGACTCCGGTCACCTGTCCGATCAAGGCGTGCGTGGTGTCGTCGTGCACCAGATACTCCGCCGAGAGAGTGGAGATGGGCACGAAACCGTCGCCGCCGCTGTCATCGAGCTTCACGAAGAGGCCGGCGCGGGTGACCCCAGCAATGCGCCCCTCCATGACCGTCCCCACCTTGTCCGACAGCCAGCCGGCGATGAGGCGATCCACAGTCTCCCGCTCCGTCACCATGGAGCGGCGTTCGGTGGCAGAGATCGCCTCGCCGATGCTGCCGAGCTCCTCGATCTCCTCGTCCGTGAGCCCGTCTTTGCCGAGCCCTTCGGCGCGGATCAGCGCGCGGTGGACGATGAGGTCGGCATAGCGGCGGATGGGTGAGGTGAAGTGCGCATACCGGCGCAGGTTGAGGCCGAAGTGGCCGAGGTTGTCGGGCGCATACTCGGCCTGGCGCTGTGAGCGCAGCACCACCTCGTTGACGATGTGCTGGTGGGCGGTGCCTGAGACGCGGGCCAAAATGGCGTTGAAATGCTCAGGCCGCAGCCGCGTCCCTTTGGCGAGCTTGATGTCGAGGGTGGCGAGAAACTCCCGCAGCGCATCGAGCTTGTCGTCGGACGGGGCGTCGTGGACGCGGTAGAGGATCGGTACCTTCGCCGCCTCGCAGGTTTCGGCCGCCGCAACGTTCGCCTGGATCATGAACTCTTCGATGAGTTTGTGCGCCTCAAGCCGTTCGGGGACGATGACACGGGCGACGGTGCCTTCGGGCGTCAGCTTGATCTTGCGCTCAGGCAGGTCGAGGTCGAGCGGCGCGCGGTTGTCGCGCGCACGCTTCAAGGTGGCGTAGGCGTCAAACAGGGCGCCCACCTGGCCGGCCATGTCCGATGGGGCGCCGTCGGCAATCCTCTGCGCCTCCTCATAGGCAAGGCTGCGGGCGGAGCGGATCATCACACGGTGGACGCTGTGGCGCGTCTTGCGGCCGTCCTTGCCGAACACCATGCGCATGGCGATGGCGGGCCGCGCCTCCCCCTCGCGCAGGGAGCAAAGGTCGTTGGACAGCCGCTCTGGCAGCATCGGCACGACGCGGTCGGGGAAGTAGGTGGAGTTGCCGCGAAGGCGCGCCTCCCTGTCCATCGGCGCGTCCGGCCGCACATAGTGGGCCACATCGGCAATGGCGACGGAAACGATGTGCCCGCCGTCATTGTCGGGATCGGGCTCGGCGAAGACCGCGTCGTCATGGTCCTTCGCATCGGAGGGGTCGATGGTCACGAACGGGATGGCGCGCCAGTCCTCCCGCCCGCGTACGGTGGTGCGTTTGGCCGCCTCCGCCGCTTTCAGGACAGGTTCGGGAAAGCGGTCTGGAATGCCGTGCGCCATGATGGCGATGAGGGAGATCGCCTGTTCGCTTCCCGCAGGCCCCACCACCTCGGTGATCTTCACGTTGCGCCCGCGCTCGGCGGTGTAGCGCACCAGCGAGCCGATGGGCGTGTCGCCGGCGGTGGCCTTGTCGACAAAAACCGTGTCGCGATCCTTCTTGGTGATGGGGGAGAGCTGAAGGCGCCCGCCGATGCTCTCAAGAACGCCGATGGACTCAGCGGCCCTTCGCTCCAGCACCTTGATGACGCTGCCCACATGGCCGTCCTTCGTGGGCGTGATGCGGGTGAGCACCCTGTCCCCCATCCCAGGCGCTCGGCCCTTGGTGGAGATGTGGACACGCGGCGGCTCGCCCTCGCCTTCCCAATGGGTGGGGGTGGCAAGGAGGTCGCCGTCGGCGGTCTTGCCCGTAACGGCAAGGACGGTCACCCGCGGGAGGGAGCCCGGTTGTGACAGGCGCTTGCCAGAGCGCGACAGCAGCCCTTCGGCCGCCATATCCGCCAGAAGGGCCTTGAGTTCGATCCTGTCGCCGCCACGCACGTTGAAAGCCTTGGCGATCTCGCGTTTTCCCACCTTGCCCTGGCTGTCGGCCACAAAGCGAAGAATGTCCTCGCGCGTGGGGACGTCAGGTTTCGCCATCGGCCTTGGAGCGGCGCTCGGCCTGGGTGGCCTTTTGCGCGGCGGCCTTTTTCTTGGTGCCTGTGCCGGTGGACTTGGCGGCGGTCTTGGACTTCGTGGCGGTCTTGGTTTTCGCGCCCGCCTTCGCCTTTGTGCCTGTCTTGGACTTGGCGGAAGACTTTGCCTTGCCCGACCCGCCTTTGGCGGCCTTTGCGGCAATCAGCTCAAGGGCCGCTTCAAGGGTGATCGTCTGAGGATCCGTGCCTTTGGGGAGCGTGGCGTTGATCTTGCCGTGGTTGACGTAAGGGCCGTAGCGACCCTCCCGCACGCTTACGGCGCCGCCATCTGGATGGTCGCCAAGCGTCTTGAGCGCTGCAGGGGTGTTGCCGAAGCCGCGGCCTTCCTTGCGCTCGGCAATCAGCGTCACAGCGCGGTTGAGGCCCACCTCGAACACGTCCTCGATGGTCTCAAGCTTGGTGTACTTGCCCTCGTGCAGGAGGAACGGGCCATAGCGTCCGAGCCCCGCCTGGATGGGCGCGCGTGTCTCAGGGTGCTCGCCCACCGTGCGCGGCAGGTCGATCAGCATCACCGCCTTCTCAAGGGTGATCTCGTCAGGCGCCCAGCCTTTGGGAAGGGAGGAGCGCTTGGGCTTATCGTCGGTCTCCATCTGCACGTAAGGGCCGAAGCGGCCTGTGCGCAGCGACACCTCAGCCCCTGTCACAGGGTGGTTGCCGAGGACGACGGGTCCATCGGAGGTCTGCTCGGCATTGGGATCGTCGCCCAGCTGACGGGTGAAGTTGCAGTCGG
>JBCDCF010000049.1:0-11793 GCA_039182345.1 Pseudomonadota bacterium | reverse complement strand
CGCCAGCGCGGCAAGGGCGATGAAGGTGGTGGGGTAACCGTTGTGGACGGGGATGATGACGGAAACGTCAGGCGCCTCCACCTCCGGAAACACCAGTGGGAAGGGGACGGCGCGCTGAGGCCCTGCCACCAGCACATCGTGCAGGCGGGCAAGGGTGTCGCGCAGCCAGGGCGACTGCGTCCCTTCAGCGGCGAGGCGGGCATGGGTGAGGAGCGCGCGGTAGCGATGCTCCGCCAAGGGCGCGCCTGTGCCGGGGATGGGCGGCATCACATCATCGAGGATGCGCGACCAGGGGGTGGTGTGGCGCGGTGCAGAGGCAAAGCCGATGGCAAGGCGCCCCCAATCATCCACCAGTTCCAGGCGGTGAACGAGACCATCGTTGAGGCCGATGGGTATGGGCAGGCGATGGGTGTCGAGGCCAACCCCCGGTGCCGCCACAACGGACCCTACAGGGACCCCGTCCAACAGCAGGCGGACACGGCCTGTGGCCTTTCCCGTTTCCACCGTCACGCCGCCGTCGGTGATGGTGGCGCGGGCGGTGCCCTCACGGGCGCACCGTTCGCCGACGGTGTAGGACGCGCCGCCGGCATCGATGGTGACCGCCACAGGTGGCGAACCGGCCACAAGCGGCGGCAGCGGCGCTTCGGAGAGGATGAGGCGGCCTTCGGACAACCCTTCGATCACGGGCCCAAGGGGACTGAGGGGGCGGACAACGGGCCGCGACGCGCCTGGCGCGCGACCTGAAAGCTCCAAAAGGGAGAAGAAGACGTAGGCATCGTCCGCATCGGCAAGGGGCGTCAGGCGGATCTTGAAACGCACGGCGTTGGCGCCGGGGGGGACGGCCACCGTCTCACCAAGGCTTGCATAACCGTCGGGGTGGCGACCGCCGAGACGGTCGGGCGGGACGCGGGTGGATGCCTCCCCCACATAGCGGTCGCCTGGGTCAAAGAACTCAAGCCGCACGTCCACCACCGCCCTGTGGGCGCCGAAAAGGCCCGCCCAGCGCACATCGGGCGTGTCGATGGCGATGCGCTCGCCAAGGTCAGGGTCGGCGAAGGTAAGGTCGACGGGGTCCAGCCGGCCGCGGGCGGCCACGAACAGCTTCATGAAGCCCGTGTGGCCGCCGCTCAACTGCCAGTCGGGCGCAAGGTCAACGCCCAGTTCGGCAAAACCGTCGTCGTGATAGGTGTGCCACCGCGGTGTGTGCGATGGCAACGTGGCCTCGACGAGGCGGTTGACGTCGGTCAGCCCACGGCCTGTGGGGATGAAAGGGTGGCCGGAAAGGGCGGCCACATGGTCGCCAGGCGCTGCAATCATCACCCGGTCGTGCCAGGCGGCCACAAGGTGAAACGGGGCATCTTCAGGCGCCGACCACCAGGGGGCTGCGGGGTCTTTGGCCTCGGTCGCCGTGGACGCGGCGTCCGTGTCGCTCGTCGCATCAGCGGATGAGGCCGCGTCCTCCGCAGGGTCGGCAGGTGCGGCCTGGTCGATTGCGGCGGGACCGTCGCTGCCATTGCGGGGGCGTTTTCGGAACAGGTCGATCATTGGGGGTCAGAGCCTTCCCGCCCGGCAAGCCCAAGGCCTCTGCACGGTTCCCCACGGGTCGGCGCACAGGGCGATGGTGGGGCGTTGCGGCGCGCCGAAGCCGACGGCCTGATGCGCACGCGCTGCGCGTTCCCAGTCTCACCCACGCCCTGCCTCGCCTCCTGAATGTGTTGCCAGCGACTCCCCCGTCACAGCGGTTGCCGTTTTCTTCATAGCGCATACGCCTTGCGCGAGCGAGAGCATCCGCCGCTTGCCCGCGGCATCTCGCCGCGGGCACCGTGCTGGTCGAGGCAACCGCGCAGCCATGATTTGTTCTGCGAAACGAATCAGGATCGCCGAATGCGCGCCTACGAATGGCGCACCGAGTCAAGCCGCATTCAGTCGAGTGTCGGCGGCATGGCAAGGCCGTTCGGAATGTGCCGGCTCAGCATCTGCTCATAGTCAGGGTCCGCGGTCATTTCCGACAGGGCCTGGTTGATGGATGCCAGAAGGTTCGAATCCCCCTCCCGCACCGCAATGGAGGCGCCTTTGCTGACCACTTTAGGGTCGCTCACCGCCGTCTTGGAAAACTCAAAGCTCCGGCCGATGGGCTGGGTCAGGAACTCCTGGCGCGCGGCAATGGCCGGTGCCAGCACCGAATCCAGCCGCCCAAGGGCAAGGTCGATCCACATTTCATCGGTGGTGGCGTAAAGGCGCACAGTGCTGTTCTTGCCGTAGGTGTCGGTCAGGTACTGGGCTTGCGCGGTGCTGGCGAGGGCACCGAAGACCGTCGGCTTTTGCGCCTCAAGGTCACCGCCCAAGTTCTGGGCCACCACGAAGCGCACGGGGGTGCGCATATAAGGGTTGGAGAAGTCCACGAACTCGTCGAACTGCTCGGTGGTGGGAAGCGCGGCGACCACAACGTCGATCCTTCGGTCGCGCAAGGCAGGCACCATCTCCACAGTGTCGAGGGGCACCTGCTCGCACACGACGCCCATGAGGTTGCAAAGGCCCCTGGCCACATCCACGTCGAGCCCTGCGCGGATGCCGAACCGGTTCACCATGCTGAACGGGGGCGCATCGTCCAAGATGCCCACATTGAGGATGCGGCTGATGGCTTCGCTCGCCACCTCCTCCGGGACAGCGGCGGCGCCGATCAGCTCAGAAACGGGGTCTTCATCGGCCTCGGGCGCATCCTCGGCCCAAGCAGCCCCCATGAAGGCGGTCAGGACGGCGGCAGCAACGGCTGCCCTCAAGACCCCGCTCACGACCCATCCAGTGCGTTGCGGCGGACCGCGCGGGCAATGAGCGAGGCGGTCACATCCTCATTGGCCTCACCGCGAAGCATCGCCCGCACCGCTTCGGACACGGTGTCGGCAACGTCCAGATAGTCCGTGCGGAATTGCTTGACGGGGACGCCCACCAACTGGGCAAGGCGCGCGGCCACAAGGTCGAAGACGGGGCTTGCCGCCAGAACGTCGCCGTCGTCGTAAAGGTCGGTGAGTGTGGGGGCGAGGCCAAACTCCAAAGCCGCCTTGCGCTGCGCCTCGGTGGCGACAAGGGCTTTGGCCAAGGCCCTGGCGCTTTCCTTGTTAGAGGATGCGGCGGAGATGCCCACGTACCAGACGGAGGCAAGGGTCTGAACCTCGACCCCCTCTTCCACTTCCGTCGGGAGGGTGGTGGCGGCCACCATCGCCTCCTCAGCGCCGGAGATCGCAATGCCGTTGACGGTGGACGGGGCAATCAACGCCGCCGCCCGCCCTTCCGAAAAGGCGTTGACGGCCTGTTTGGTGGTGGTCGCCGCAACGCCAGAGGACGTCACCGTCCCCACAGCCTCATTCATGGCCTGGAGCGCAAACCGCAGCGCCGACACATTGTCCAGTTCCTTGGTGCCGAAGCTGTGCAGCCAGTCCAGCACGAAGGGAAAGAGCACTGGGTCGCCCCCGCCAAAGGCAAGACCTGAGGGTTTGTCGTCGCCGATGGACAACAGCCCTTCGCGCAAAGCCAACCAGCGGGCCGGCAGGTCGTTCATAAGGTCGGCGCGCACGTAAAGGACGTTGATGGCAAGGTGCTGGGGCCAGCCCACCATGCGTGAGCGCCAGGTGCCGCCTTCAAGGGTGGCAGGGACAAAGCGCTCAGGATCATCGGGCGGCCCGAGGTCTTCAAGGTCGCTTGCAATGGCAGGAAGCCAGGTGGCGGGGAACTGCACCACGTCGAGCCGCGGGCTGCCCACCGAAAAGAGGTTGACATACTGGGCCAGCGCTTCACGGCCTGAAGGATCGGCCGTGACCACGCGCACTTGATGCTCGGTTTCCGCCGAGAACGCGTCGGCGACCTCCCGGCACGCGTCCACAGCGCGGCCCACATCAAGACAGACGAGGGTCAGGCGGTCGGCAAAGGCAGGCACAGCCACCGCCAACGAAAGAAGGATCAACACAACTCGGCGCACGCCACGCCCCCTTCAACACTTCAACGCGCAACCAGGAGCCTGCCTCAACCAGCACGATGTTACCGGCGCAATTGGCCGCGGTTGTGCGTTTTCGCGAACCGTCATAGACCCGCGCCGGCAGCGACCACAAGATGGAGTTTGCGGTCGCACGGTTCACAAGAAGGCGCGCCAGTGATGGTCCTGCGATCGTCCTCCTCCACAGACCCGTCACAGCACTCGTCTGTGCCGGTTCTTCAGCGCGCAACAGCCGTCCTTGCCACCCTCCTCGCCGCGCTGGCGCTGACGCTTTTTGCAGGGCTTGGGTCCGCCAACGCCCAGTCCCTCGATCTTGAGCAGCTGAAGGAGCGGGTGGAGGCCCTCGACACCGCCTCCAACGACCTTGACCTTGCCATCCAAAGCCGGCGCCGGGAGAACGCCTCCATCGCCAACGGGCTTGCCTCGTTCGGCTCGGGCGGACCCATCACCCTTGAGCGCCTGCGCCAGGCCCAGTTCGAGGCCAACATTGCCCGCAGCCGCCTGTCCACCCTCGCCCTGCGGCGCAACGAGCATGAAGCGCGCCTTGAGAGCACCAATGCGGCCATCGTCGCCGCATCGGCCAATCTGTCGCGGGCCGACCGCAGCCGCCTGTCCACGGTGGTGATCGAAGCCGCGCTCGACTGGTACGGACAGATCCGCACCCGCCAGGCAAGCGTGATCCAGCGCCTTTTGACCTACGAGGCGTTGACGGCCGACTACCTCAGTTTGCGGCGCGAGCAACTGGCCATCCTGCAAGGGATGATCGAGCTTTGGCATCTTGAGGGCATCGGCAATGGCCCTCAGATGGCCATCATCGAACGGTTGAGGACGTTGGTGGACCGCTTGGCCACCACCGGCGTCACCCTCTCCAACGAAGCCGACAGCCTGCAAGAAGAGGGAGACGCGGCCCAGCAAAGGCGCAACCTTTTGCGGCTGCGGGCGGACGAACTTCTCCTGCGCTCCACAGCCCGCCTCGCCGACATCGGGATTGTTGAGGCAAGGGCAACGACGGCCGCCGTCAGGCGCCTTGTGGAGGAGCCGTCCATCCCCTCGCGCCTGTTCGACAACGCGTTGGACGAGCTTGAGCGGCTGTCAGGACTATTGTCGGCGCGCATTGCCACCATCGCCTCCAACCGCGAGGCCATCCAGTCCCTCTCCATGGTGCCTGGCGTCAGTACAGACGGGGGTGTGGCGGGGGCCATCCTCCAGTCCCGGGTGGCAGGGCTTGAGGTGCTTCTGGCGGTTCAGGAGCGCGAGATCACCGCCCTTCAAGAGGAGATTGCCTCAACGAGCGCGGCCCTTGCCGATGAACGTGCGGTCCGCCTCACCACCACCCTCACCCGGCGGGAGACCGCGCGGCTTGACAGGGCCACCCGCAGGCGCATCGCCACCGAGCTGTGGGAACTGCCCAGCGAACTGCGCAGCGTGTTCGAGCGGCGCATGACGGAGGTGGGAACGGCCGCAACGGTGGCCGGCCCGCAGACCATTGCCTATTTCGCGGCGGCGGTCCTGCTGCTCCTCGCCGTCACCATTTATCTGCGCCAGATCCTGTTGAAGCGCTTCGTCGCCGCCCAGGCCACCCGCGCCACCGAAATCCCCGTGGAGGTGCTTCGACGCAACCTCTTCTGGCTGATGCCTGTGGGGATCGTCTGGCTCTTCACCCTGTTTGTGGACGTGCCGCAGGACACGGGCGTTGCCTTCATGACCTTGTTCGTCGTGCCTGCCGCAGGGGCGTTCCTGCGCGACTTGACGCAGGTGATTGTCTCGCGCCGCGCCCACGGCACCACCAACCGTATGGCGCGCATCACCACCCACGCCACGGAATTTGCCCTCGTGCTGGTGGCGGGGGTGGCGCTCGTCTACCTCCTCCTTGGCGAGGTGCCGCTCCTTCCCTCCACGGAAGCGGCCATCAATCGCCTCGCCTATTCGGTGTTTGTGCTCGGCGGCCTGCCGATGCTGTTGTTCATCTTCGTCTTTGCCGATTCGGACGGTGGCCGGCGCAGCGCCTTTCGGCGGGCTGTGGCCGCGCTCCTTTCGCTGGTTCCGCCGCTGGCTTTGATTGCCACTGGCGTCGTCGGTCTTGCCGGCTACACCCAGCTTGCCGCCCTGTTGCTGGAAGACCTTGGTATTGCCATTGGCCTTGCGGCGGCCCTCGCCCTCGCCCTCGGCATTTTGCACGATGTGGTGGAAGGGGTGGCCGAGCGCATGCGCAACAAGGACCCTGCCCGCGCCTACTTCCTGCGCCAGAACGTCATGAAGCCGCTCTATCACATCGGCCAGGTGATCCTCGTCATCGTGGCGCTGGTGGTGGCAGCGGAAATCTTCGACTGGTCGCGCCAGACGCCTGGCATCCGCCAAGCGCTCGGGTTGTGGAACACGACGCTGTTTTCGGTCGGCAGTGCCAATTACAGCATCGGCAGCGTGGTCCTTGCCGCGGCGGCCTTGGTGTTCGTGTTCTGGATTGCCGCCTGGTCGCGGCGCATTGCCTACTCAGTCGTGCTGCGGCGCCTGAAGGACATCGGCATCCGCCAAAGCCTTTCCGTATTTGCCCAGTACGTGGTGATTGTGGTGGGCGTCCTTCTGACCCTGTCCATCATCGGTTTTGATGTGACGACCCTCACCGTGTTCGCCGCATCGCTGGGCGTTGGCATCGGCTTTGGCCTACAAAACGTCGTCAACAACTTCATCTCAGGCCTCCTCCTTCTGGTGGAGCGGCCCTTGCGCCTTGGCGACATTGTGACGGTGGCAGGAAGCAGCGGCACGGTGGAGCAGATCGGCATCCGCTCCATGCGCATGCGCACCTTCGACGAGTACGACCTCATCGTCCCCAACTCGGCCTTGGTGTCGGACACCTTCACCAACTGGACGCGCTCCAACTCCGTCATCAGGGTGTTGAAGACCATCGGGATCTCCTATGACGACGACCCCGACGAGGCGATCGCCATCATCCTCGACATTTTGAACGCGCACCCCGGTATCGTGCGCAACCCCGCGCCGATGGTGACGGCGGACGAGTTTGCCGATTCGTCCATCAATCTGCGCGTTTGTTGGTACTTCGACCTGCGTGGATCCATGAGCGGGTTTGTCATCCGCAGCCAGGTGCTTGCCAGCGTCTGGCATGCCTTTCGCCAGGCGGGGATCAGCATCCCCTTCCCGCAGCGCGACATTCACATGGTGCCCGTCAAAACGGACGAGGTGTTCGCCGGGCCGCCGCAGCCGCGCAAGACGCCCACCATCACCCAGGGCGAAGGTGCGGCCGACCATTCGGGCGATGCCATCGAAATGGCCGAAGCCGGCAAGGACGGCTGACAGCCCAACCCTCTGACCAGACACGAAAAAGCCGCCCCACGAGGGCGGCTTTTCAACAGCGCTGAACGCGCGAAAAGGCGGGGGCTGGTTAGCCGGCAGGAGCCCAAATGGCGCACCAGGCCTGGGGGGCAATATCGCCCTTGACCATCTGGCACTTGCCCATGGCCTCGGCGGTTTCGCCAGGCACCCAGAAGCCGCAATTGTCGCAGCGCTGATCGCCCTTAGGCTCCTCCTGATAAGCGACGGCCGACTTTTCCAACGCCTGCGCTTGCGCCCGGCCGGCAATGGCAACACCGGCTGTCACGGCAACACCTGCCCCAAGAAACTGGCGGCGCGACAGGCGGTCAATGAGGGTCTTGGACATCAAGGTCTCCGTTGTCTCGGACGCGGCGCTGAACGACGCCGACTGTCATTAGAATAAGTATAATTATGATTGGTTCCGAAGGCCAGGGATTTCGTGGGTGCCAAAAACTGTCGCAGGCCCCGCGCCAGCCACGCGGCATCGGCAGTCTCTCACTGTTCCAATAGCGCCGCCGAGACGGGTTTTCCCCACCAACGGCAAAACACGCTTTGGTGCACAAGGGGTCTCGACCACGGCAGTTCAACGGGTTAGGTTCAAGTGTCAGCCGGAGTTGACGCTTGTGAGTGTCTTGGATTCAGGACAAAGGGTCCCACGACCCGCTGTCGTTCTTGAACTGTTGAAGCCGATCACGTGGTTCGCCCCCATGTGGGCGTTCGCATGCGGCGTGGTGTCGTCCGGCCAACCTGTGGATGTGACGCTTCTCCTGGTGGGCCTGGTGCTCACAGGGCCTTTGGTGTGCGCGGCAAGCCAGGCGGTGAATGACTGGTACGACCGCCATGTGGACGCCATCAACGAGCCCGACAGGCCGATCCCCTCAGGCCGCCTCCCTGGCCGCTGGGGGCTTTATGTGGCCTTTGCGTGGACCGGGCTTTCCCTCGTGGTCGCAACGCTCCTTGGCACGTGGGGGTTCATCGCCACCGTCATCGGGCTGATCCTGGCCTGGATCTACAGCATGCCCCCCATCCGCCTGAAGAAGGACGGCTGGTGGGGCAATGCCGCCGTCGGCGCCTGTTACGAGGGGCTGCCCTGGTTCACAGGCGCTGCGGTCATGCTGGGGACCCTACCCGACCACCGCATCATCCTTCTGGCCGTCCTTTATAGCGTCGGCGCCCACGGCATCATGACCTTGAACGACTTCAAGTCCATCGAAGGGGACCGTGCGCTGGGGCTGCGCTCCATCCCTGCGCGGCTCGGGGCCCGTCCGGCTGCCATCTTGGCCTGCGTGGTGATGGCCGTCTCCCAGGCGGTGGTGATCGTGCTTCTATTCGCATGGTCGATGCCCATTGTGGCCTCCATCGTCACGGCGCTTCTGGTGGCCCAGCTTGCGCTGATGCGCACCCTCATCAAGACGCCTAAGGAGCGTGCCGCCTGGTACAACGCCACAGGCACCACCCTTTATGTGGCGGGGATGATGGTGTCTGCCGTCGGCCTCAATCTCTCCACACCGGCGGCCGGCGCATGAGCGACAAGGGCGCCTTCCGCGAATGGGTGTCGATCGTCCGTTTCGGGATCGTGCAGGCCTCCATCGTGTCCATCACGGTGCTTCCCATCAGCACCATTCCGCGGCTGATGATCAAAGAGCTGTCGCTTCTTGCCATCGCGCCAGGGATCTTGATTGGCGCCTATTATGTGGCGCAGGGCTCGCGCTTGCCCTTCGGCTACCGCGCCGATGTGCTGGGCCGCCGCACGCCTTGGATCATCGGCGGCCACATCGTTCTTGCCATTGCAGGTGTCCTCACCTGCCTGTCGGTGTGGCTGATGTCGCTGGACGTCGTGCTCGGTTACGTGGCGGCCATGCTGTCCTTTGGCCTTGTGGGTGTGGGCGTCGGTGCGGCGGGCACAACGCTCTTTGCCCTCATCGCCACGACGGTTCACCCTGTGCGCCGGGCCCCTGCCGCAACGGTGGTCTGGTTGTTGATGATTGCCGGTCTTGCCTTCACCGCAGGGATGGCGGGGGCAGCACTCGACCCGTTCTCCTACGCCCGGCTGGTGGATGTGGCGATCACGGTGTCGATCATCGCCGTCATCGTCAGCACCGTCGGCCTATGGGGGATCGAGGCGAACCTTTCCGACCCCCACCCGCCCGAGGCAAAGGCCGACCGGTCGTGGGCGGCCATGCGACGGGCCATTGATGAGATCTGGCACGAGCCTGCGGCGCGCACACTCACCATCTTCATCTTCGCGTCGATGTTTGCCTTCAACATGCAGGAGCTGGTGCTGGAGCCCTTCAGCGCCGCCGTCTACGGCTACAGCGTTGCTGAATCTACGACCCTTGGCTCTTTCCACCGCACCGGCATCTTGATTGGCCTCATTGTGGCGGCTGTCAGCGGCAGTTTGCTGAAGAGCCGGCCGCAGACCGTGGTCGCCCTTGCCATTGGCGGGTGTGTGGCGTCCGCGGCTCTCCTGGTCACCATCGCCTTTTCAGGATTTGTGGCGCCGGCCTGGCCGCTGCAGCCCACCATTGCCGTCTATGGCGTGTCCAACGGGGTTTTCGCCGGGGCGGCCGTTGCGTCCATCTTCTCCCTCGCCTCTGTGGGGCGCGAGCGGCGGGAAGGGACGCGCATGGGCCTTTTCGGCTTGGCCCAGGCGGCAGGCTTCGGCCTTGGCATGCTGTCGGGCGCCATCGGCCTTGACCTTGCCCGCGCTGCCCTCGGCGAGATCAGCGCCTACGCCACCGTCTTTTTCGTCGAAGCGGCCGTCTTCCTTCTGGCGGCCACCCTTGCTCTGAAACTCTCCCGTGCGCCGGCGCTTGACGCCCCTGCGCCCATGACCGCGTGAGGCTTAACATGACCGATCAGTCGTTCGATGTGGTGGTTGTGGGCGGCGGCCCTGCTGGGGCCACCGCCGCCCATAAGTTGGCAACACAGGGCCACAGCGTGATGCTGTTGGACAAAGCGGGGCGGATCAAACCCTGCGGCGGCGCCATCCCGCCCCGCCTGATCCGCGATTTTGAGATCCCCGACAGCCTGCTCTGCGCCAAGATCACCTGCGCGCGGATGATCTCCCCCACCGACCGCAAGGTGGACATCCCCATCGAGAACGGCTTCGTGGGCATGGTGAACCGCGAGGAGTTTGACGAGTTCCTGCGCGTCAGGGCGGCAGAGGCCGGCGCCACGCGGGAGACAGGCTCGTTCCTGTCCGTCGACCGCGAAGACGGGATGCCCCTTGTGCGCTACCGCACCAAATCGGGCGAACAGGCGGTGAGGGCGCGTATGGTGATCGGTGCGGACGGGGCACGCTCCGCCGTTGCCAAACAGTCGCTAAAGCGCGGGATGACCAAGTCGGTCTTTGCCTATCACGAGATCATCAAGGCCCCTGACGACGGCGCCAACTACGATGCCAAGCGCTGCGAGGTCTACTATAAAGGCCGCCTGTCGCCTGACTTTTATGCCTGGGTCTTCCCCCACGGCAAAACCGCCAGCATCGGCGTGGGCTCAGCCCACAAAGGCTTTTCCCTGCGCCAGGCCGTCCGCGACCTGCGCGATGACCAGCACCTTGGCGATGTGGAGACCGTACGCACCGAAGGCGCGCCCATCCCGCTGAAACCCTTGAAGAAGTGGGACAACGGCCAAGACGTCATCGTTGTGGGGGATGCGGCCGGCGTCGTCGCGCCCTGCTCGGGCGAGGGCATCTACTACGCCATGGCAAGCGCCGACATGGCGGCCGAATGCGTCAGCGAGGCCCTTGTGACAGGCAAGGCCAAGGCGCTCGCCACCGCCCGCAAGCGCTTCATGAAGGCCCACGGCAGGGTGTTCCTGTCGCTCGGAGTGCTCCAGTGGTTCTGGTATCAGAACGATAAGCGCCGCGAACGTTTCGTCACCATGTGCGCCGACAAGGACGTGCAACAGCTCACCTTCGATGCGTACATGAACAAGGAGCTGGTGCGCCGCAAGAAGGTGGCCCACATGAAGGTGGCCATGAAGGACTTGGCCCACCTCCTGCGCATTGTGCGCCCGGTCAAGCCGGGCACCGAAGCCACCAGCTAGCCTTTGCTTGCGTCTGGGCAGGGCGCGTTGGCGTAAGGGGCAATCAAAACGTTGTCGTTGGTGAGCATGCCGCCGCTCAACACTTTGACGGCGTGGGCAAGCTGGTTGGATTGCATGGTGAGGCCCGCCCCATAGTTAGTGCCGATCGGCAAGTGGACGAGGACGCGGGCGTTCTTCCAATCAAGCCTGGCATTGGGCTTAAACAGGCCGCGGACGCCCACGGCACTGTTGAGGTCCACCAGCATGAACGTCGCGACCATGACGTTGCCGGTGGGGATCGGGTGGTCGTCACATCCTGCGTCGTAAGAGTCCTTGCTTACATCCGCCTGGGTGAGCGGCACGGTGCCGTCCCGGACCAAGACCAGATAGGCGCCGGCCATCCAAAGGCCGTTATCGGTCATGGCGTTGATGGTGTCGGTGACGCCGCT
>JBCDCF010000048.1:0-11816 GCA_039182345.1 Pseudomonadota bacterium | reverse complement strand
GGCACTGTCCATGCCAGCGTCAGTGAGGCGTCGGCGGACGATGTGGACCGCGCCGTCACCGCCGCACGGCGTGCCCTTAAAGGCCCTTGGGGCAAGGCAAGCCTTCAGGAGCGGGCCCGGCTCCTGCGCGCCGTCGCGGACGAAATCGACAGGCGGTTCGACGATTTCCTCGCCGCCGAAGTTGCTGACACGGGCAAACCCGCCTCCCTTGCCCGCACCGTCGACATCCCAAGGGGCGCCGCCAACTTCCGCATCTTCGCCGAACTGATGACCTCGCGCGGGTCCGACCTCTTCGAGACCGACCTTCCTGGCGGAGCCCGCGCCGTCAACTACGCCGTGCGCAGGCCCAAAGGGGTGATTGCCGTCATCAGCCCCTGGAACCTTCCCCTCCTGTTGATGACGTGGAAGGTTGCCCCGGCGCTGGCCTGCGGCAACACCGTCGTCGCCAAGCCGAGCGAAGAAACCCCGGCCACCTGCACCCTCCTTGCGGAGGCCATGGCAGCGGTGGGCGTGCCCGAAGGCGTTTTCAACGTGGTGCACGGGTTTGGCCCCGGCAGTGCCGGCGAAGCGCTCACCACCCATCCCGGCGTCGATGCCATCACCTTCACAGGCGAAACCCGCACGGGCGAAGCCATCATGAAGGCGGCCGCCGCAGGCACCCGCGACATCTCCTCAGAGCTTGGCGGCAAGAACGCCGGCCTCGTTTTCGCCGACTGCGATCTCGACAAGGCGGTGGCAGGCTCCATCCGCTCAAGCTTCACCAACTGCGGCCAGGTGTGCCTTTGCACCGAGCGCCTTTATGTGGAGCGCCCCATTTTCGACGCCTTCGTGGCGCGCATGAAGACGGCTGCCGAAGCCCTCAAGCCAGGCGCACCTTATGAGGAGACCACAGGCATCGGCCCTTTGATCAGCGCCGAACACAAAGACAAAGTGAGCGCCTACTTCAAGGCCGCCCGCGAGGACGGCGCCGAAGTCATCACTGGGGGTAGGGCGCCTGAAATGCCTGGCGCTCTGGCCGGCGGCCACTTCGTCGAGCCCACCATCTGGACAGGATTGGCTGAGACGAGCCGTGCGGTACGCGAGGAGGTGTTCGGCCCCGTGGTCCACATTGCCCCGTTCGAGGATGAGGAGGAGGCGCTGGCCCTTGCCAACGACACCCCATACGGCCTTGCCGCAACGTTGTGGACGGAAAACCTCAGCCGCGCCCATCGCATCGGCCCTGACCTTGAGGCGGGGATCGTGTGGGTGAACACATGGAACCTGCGTGACCTGCGCACGCCTTTCGGCGGTGTCAAACAGTCAGGCATCGGGCGGGAGGGCGGCGCTTACTCGCTGGACTTCTACACCGAGACCAAGAACATCTGCATCGCCCTTTAGGGCCGGTCGGGCCTATTCACTCTAGGCCTTGTTCCCTGCGGGGCGCATGGGATTGTTCTTCTCGTCGGCAGGGAGGGCGCGCAGAATTTGCGCATACCATTCCAGCTCACGCGCGACCACACGGGGATGAATTCCCGCCTCATCGGCCCGGCCGATCAAAAGTGACAGTTCCTTCTGAAAGTCCTTCGGGGTCATGCGCCGCAGGGTCCGTAGTTATGATGCAATCAAAAGTCGTGGTCTACCGAAGATCGAAACGTTCGCTGGTGTGACGCTGTCTATAGAAAGCCCTCAGGCACTTATGAAAGCCTGACACTCTCCACCGTGGATAGCAACTTAAATATAGTTCACCGGCTTTTGCCGCAACCTTTACGCGGATGTGACATTTTGTGGGCGGGAAAACCTATGCCACCGGGGACGCCAGTGGCGGCGCAGTGACCCCCAGGACGCCGGATCAGAAAGGAATATCGCCCTCATCGTCCAGCGGTGCTGTGCCGTCGGGCGTATCGCCGGCTTTGAGGCGCACCTTCTCAACACGCATCTCAGCATCCTTCAGAAGCGTGTCACAGCGCGTTTTCAGCGCCTCGCCCCGTTCGTAAAAGGCGATGGATTGCTCAAGCGGCACATCGCCTTTCTCAAGCTTGTCGACAATGGCCTCCAGTTCGCCCATGGCGGCCTCGAAGCTCAACTCGTCCACGGGGCGGGCGTCTTCCATGGGGGCATCCTTCATGGCCGTGTCCTCAACTGTTGGCGCTGGCAAGGGTGGTGACGTGGGCGGCAACACACCTGCCGAGGGCGGCCAGATCGTATCCCCCTTCCAACAGCGAGACGAGGCGTCCGCCACAGCTGCGGTCGGCACAGTCCATCATTTCCTGGGTGATCCACACAAAGTCGTCCTCCGTCAGGCGGATGTCGCCCAAAGGATCGTCCCTGTGCGCATCAAATCCTGCCGACAGGATGAGAAGGTCGGGCGCGAACGCGTCCACGGCGCTCACCACATGATCCTTGAAGATGGGGCGGTAGCGCGCCCCATCCGTCCCCGCCGACAGGGGAAGGTTGAGGATGTTGCCCGCCCCCGTCTCCGACGCAGCGCCGGTGCCTGGATAGTGCGGGCTCTGGTGGGTGGAGACGTAAAGGACGCTCGGATCGTCCCAGAAAATGTCCTGGGTGCCGTTGCCGTGGTGGACGTCGAAATCGATGATCGCCACCCGCTCCACCCCGTGGACGGCGATGGCATGGCGCGCGCCGATCGCCACATGGTTGATGAGGCAAAACCCCATGGCCCGGGTCCGCTCGGCGTGGTGGCCTGGGGGGCGGGAGGCAATGAAGGCATTGGTCGCCTCCTGATCCATGACCGCATCGATGGCCTCGGCCAAGGAACCGCTTGCCGTGCGCGCGGCGATCAAGGAGTGGGGGCCTGCATGGGTGTCCGGATCAAGGGCAATCATCCCCGTCTCAGGCACCAAGGCGTCAAGACGCTCAATGTAGGCCGACGGGTGGGCACGCGCGATCGCTTCGAATGAGATGGGGGCGGCGGTGTGCTGCTCGGCCAGGCCCGCAGGCAGGGATTTGAGGGCCGCATCCACCGCGCCCATGCGCAAGGCACTTTCAGGATGCCCGCGCGGCATCTCGTGCTTGGCGTAGACGGGGTCGGTGTAGATGCGTGTGACCATCGGTTCGGCTTTGCTGTTGCGGTCGGGCGCGTTCTGTCACGACGGGTCGTCGTGGCGCGGTGCTGCAGCACGGGCCAGACGATCGCGGATGGCAGCCCCCAGCCCGTGGGTGGGAATGGGCGAGACGGCAATGGTGGCCGCGCCCGTGAGATCCAAGGTTCGCAAGCCCGCATATAGGTTGCGTGCGGCCTCGTGAAGATCGCGCGTGGGCGAAAGGCGCACGGTGCGCGACGGTTCGGCCGGCCCATCCTCAGCGCCAAAGGCAAGCCACGCCTCACCGGGACGTACCCCGTCAGCGTCAACGTCAAGCCGTAAACGAGCGCGCGGCGCATAGTGCGACGACAACAGCCCCGGCGAACGCAACGGTCCCCCCGCGGCCTGTGGGCCGGCGGCAAGCGGCCCGATCACCGCCTCGATCGCCGCCCCATCAAGGCCGCCGGGGCGCAACAGGCGCGGCGGTCCTGTCATGTCCAGAACGGTGGATTCAACGCCGATGGGGGAGGGGCCACCGTCCACGATAAGGTCGATCCGCCCGCCAAGCTCCTCGGCCACCGCATCGGCGGAGGTGGGGCTCACCCGGCCGGACCTGTTGGCGCTGGGTGCCACGATGGCCCCAACGGTCTCGGCAGCCCGGCGCAAGACAGGGGCCGCTGGCACCCGCAGCGCAATGGTGGTGCCGCCGGCAAGGGCTGCCGGTGCCACCGCCGCCCCGTCCGCCAACGGCACAACGAGGGTCAAAGGACCCGGCCAGAACCGTTCCGCCAACGCTTCGGCCGCTTCGCTCAAAACCCCGAGCTTTCGCGCCGTGTCCACGTCGGCCACATGAACAATCAAAGGGTTGATGGCGGGCCGGCCCTTTACCGCAAACACCTTGCCCACCGCCTCGGCCGCGCTTGCCCTGCCGCACACACCGTAGACGGTTTCTGTGGGGACGGCGGCAAGGCCATTGTCCAAAAGGACAGCGCTCACACGGGCGGCAGCCGCCTCCAAGGGCTCGGCCGTCATCCGCGGCGTTTCGTACAAGGTGCGGCTAATGGGCGGCATATGTGACATCGCGTTCCTTCGCAGTCTAGATATGGCCGAACCAAACCGATTGCGCCAACTGCCAGAGGGAGATCCCACATGAGTTACGCCGCGCGTGTGGATGAAATGGTCTTCGCACTGGAGACGGTGGCCGGACTCGCCGATGCGCGCGAGGCCGGTGTCGGTGCCCATATCAGCGCCGAGGACACCCGCGCCATCCTGACCGAAGTGGGCCGGTTCGCCGAGGACAAGCTCGCCCCCCTCAACACCGTCGGCGACCACGAGCATGCACGGCTGCAGAACGGCACCGTCACCACCCCCTCAGGATGGAAGGAAGCCTATGGCGCCTGGGTGGAAGCCGGCTGGGGGTCGCTCACCGGCGATCCTGAATATGGCGGTCAGGGTCTTCCCATGTCGCTTCAGGTGGCAGCGGCCGATGTGTGGAACCAGGCCAACGCCAGCTTTGCCATCAACCCCATCTTGACCGTCAGCGCCATCGAAGTCCTGCAGCTTTATGGGACCGAGGCCCAAAAGGCGACGTACCTGCCCAAGCTCATTTCGGGGGAATGGTCGGGCACCATGAACCTGACCGAGCCCCATGCGGGCTCTGACCTCAGCACCTTGAAGACCCGCGCCGAGCCCGATGGCGAGCGCTTCCGCCTGTTCGGCCAGAAGATCTACATCACCTACGGCGAGCATGACCTCACCGACAACATCATCCACATGGTGCTGGCGCGCATGGCCGACGCCCCCGAAGGCACCCGCGGCCTTTCCCTTTTCCTGGTGCCCAAGGTGCTTGTGGGCGAGGACGGCGCGCTGGGTGCGGCCAACGACCTTCAGTGCGTGGGCCTTGAGAAAAAGCTCGGCCTGCACGGCTCGCCCACCTGCACCATGGTCTATGGCGCCAAGGGGGAAGGGGCGGTGGGCTATCTGGTCGGGGCGCCGCACCAGGGCCTATCCACCATGTTCACGATGATGAACAACGCCCGCGTTCAGGTGGGCATTCAGGGCGCGGCCATTGCCGAAAGAGCCTTCCAGCACGCCCTCTCCTATGCCCGCGAGCGCCGTCAGGGCCGCGCGTCGGACTGGCAGGAGCCCGGGATGGCTCCCATTGTCCACCACCCGGACGTGAAGCGCATGCTCCTCACCATGAAAGCCTTCACGGAAGCGGCCCGCGCCATCTGCTATGCCTGTGCGGTCGCCATCGACCGCAGCCACGGGGACGGGCCTGACGCAGCCTTCTGGCATGGGCGCGCCGACCTTTTGACCCCCATCGCCAAAGCCTTTGCCACCGATACGGGGACAGAGGTCGCCTCCCTCGGCGTTCAGGTCCATGGCGGCATGGGCTACATTGAGGAAACGGGCGCGGCCCAACACTATCGCGATGCGCGCATCTTTCAGATTTATGAGGGCACCAACGGTATTCAGTCCATCGATCTTCTGCGCCGCAAAATCACCGCGCAAAACGGCGCCGTCCTAGCCGCCTACCTTAAGGAGCTTGGGGAGATCGCCGAGGATGCGCGCGGCAGCAACGCTGTTGCCCTGTCAGACGCGGGCCACATTTTGACCGAGGCCGTGGCCGCTGTGGAGGGCGCAGCGCAGCGCCTGACCGAAATGCTGGCGGACGGTGAAAACGATGCCGCCCTTGCCGGCGCCACCGCCTTCATGCGGGCCATGGGCCTGACCGCGGGTGGCGCCTATTTGTGCAAAGCGGCGCTGACTGCGGCAAATGGACAGTCTGCCGATCGCGCCAACCTAGCCCGCTTTTTCTGCGCCAGCCAGGTGGCTTCGGTGACATTCCTTGCCGGATCGGCCGTCAATTCAGGTCCCAGCGTGAATGTGCCGGTGGAGGCCATTGCCCATTGATGGCGCAGGTGCGTCAAATGATCGGCCGAGGAAAGACATTCCAGAGATCCGTCTCCTTGACAGTCTCCAAGATTGTTGCAGCTATTCATCCCACTGACCCCATGGTGCGGGCAAGGGGAGAGGCGTCCTGACCACTCAAGAGCGTCAGACAACCGGAGCCACCGTCACTTTCGACGGCGTGCAGAAGAGCTATGACGGCGAAAGTCTTGTCGTCAAAGATCTCAATCTGAAAATCGAACGGGGTGAGTTTTTGACCATGCTGGGGCCGTCTGGCTCCGGCAAAACCACCTGTTTGATGATGCTCGCCGGCTTTGAGCCACCCACCCACGGCGCCATTTATCTGGATGATCAGGAAATCAGCCTGCTGCCGCCCCACAAGCGCGGCATCGGCATGGTGTTCCAGAACTACGCCCTGTTTCCGCACATGACGGTGGGTGAGAACCTTGCCTATCCCCTTAAAGTGCGCGGGATGGGCAAGGAGGAGATTCACCAAAGGGTCAATCGCGCCCTGTCCATGGTGGAGCTGCCGGAGTTCGGCAACCGCCGCCCCGCTCAACTCTCAGGCGGCCAGCAGCAACGGGTGGCCGTCGCACGGGCGCTGGTGTTCGAGCCCAACCTTGTTTTGATGGACGAGCCCTTGGGCGCGCTCGACAAGCAGCTGCGCGAGCAGATGCAGTATGAAATCAAAGACATCCACGAAAATCTCGGCGTCACGGTGGTCTACGTCACGCACGATCAGACCGAGGCGCTCACCATGTCGGACCGTGTGGCGGTCTTCAACGACGGGGTGATCCAGCAGCTGTCCAGCCCATCCACGCTGTACGAGCACCCGGAAAACTCGTTCGTTGCCCAGTTCATTGGCGAGAACAACAAGCTCAACGGTAAGGTCTCGTCTGTGAACGGTCAGACCTGCGATGTCACGCTGGACAATGGCGCCACCGTTCACGCCCATCCTGTGAACATTGAAGGCGTCGGCCACAGAACAACCCTGTCATTGCGGCCGGAGCGGGTGGTGATCAACCCCGAGACGGCGGACAATGTGCTTGATGGGCGTATCGAAGAGTTGATCTATCTGGGCGAGACCATTCGTGCGCGATTGAATGTTGCGGGGAACGATCACTTCATCGTCAAAGTTCCTAACCACGGAGATGGCTCTGTCTTGGATGAAGGGGTCGAAGTGAAAGTTGGGTGGCGAAACGCCGACTGCCATGCTTTGGACCCAATCGCGGCGTGAACCTGTTCCACGCACATCCGTGCGAGACCGCCGGCCTCATGAAGGGCTTGCGGGCCGAACCAACTAACGAAGCGAAACCAGCAAATGTGGGAGCGTAGAGTGAAGAATCCGATCGTTTTGGGAGCAATGGCGTCAGTCCTGGCGCTGGGCACGGCCATGGCGGACGATTCGTTGACTGTTGTGTCCTGGGGCGGTGCCTATACCGAGTCCCAGGTGAAGGCGTACAGCGAGCCGTTCACCGAAAAGACCGGCGTTGAAATCCTCAACGAGGACAAGTCCAACCAGGCCCTGGCCGGCATCCGCTCGCAGGTGGAAGCCGGCAATGTGACCTGGGACATTGTGGACATGCTCCAGGCCGACGCGCAACGCGCGTGCGATGAAGGTCTCGTGGTGGAAATCCCCCACGATGAATGGCTGTCGCCCGGTCCCGATGGCACCCCGGCCACCGAAGACTTCATCGAGAACACCCTCGGTGACTGCTTTGTGCCGACCATCTTGTACGCGACCATGTTCGCCTACAACAAAGAGGCCTTCCCCGAAGGCGGTCCCACCACCATCGCCGATGTTTGGGACACTGAGAACTTCCCCGGCACCCGTGCCTTTGAGAAGATCCCCCAGAAGAACCTTGAGTGGGCGCTGATCGCCGATGGCGTGTCCCACGACGAGGTCTACGATGTCTTGGCCACCCAAGAGGGCCAGGATCGTGCCTTCGCCAAGCTCGACGAACTGAAGGACAGCATCATCTGGTGGGAAGCCGGTGCCCAGCCGCCGCAGCTTCTGGCCGACGGTGAAGCCACCATCGCCAGCGCCTATAACGGGCGTATCTTCAACGCGCAGGTGAATGAGAACCAGCCGTTCGAGATCATGTGGGATGGTCAGATGTTCGAGGCCGACGGCTGGGTCATCCCCGTCGACAATGCCGACCTCGACCTTGCCAAGGAGTACCTGAAGTTCTCCACCGACACCCAGCGTCTGGCCGACCAGGCAAAGTACATCGCCTACGCCCCGGCCCGTAAGTCGTCCGGCCCTCTGGTCTCCACCCATGAGGCCACCGGTGTGGAAATGTCCACGCACATGCCCACCAACCCGGACAACTTCAAAGACGCCATCCGCTTCAACGTGGAGTTCTGGGCGGACTATGGCGACTCGCTGGAAGAGCGCTTCAACGCCTGGCTCTCCTCGTAACAGCTGAGAGTGTGGGCGGCTCCGTGCCGCCCACCTTGCCACAATGACCCACCGCGCCACCCCTTCGAATTATAGCCGGCCCTTCGGCGCCGAAGGCCACGCGCGCACGACCCGTAAGGTGGCCTGATGACGGATCTTGCGGCAGACGCGCCCGGCGCAAAACACTCCGGGGCAGCGCCCGCCCAGCAGCCGCTCACCACCGCTGATGGCAAGCCGCTGAAGACGGCCCTCAGATCGGCCAATGCCAAGGCCAGACGCAACGCCTTCCTCCTGGTTCTGCCGCTCCTCCTGTTTCTCCTCATCACCTACACGGTCCCCATCGCGCAGATGATGACGCGCTCGGTGATGAACCCCGAAGTCTCTCAGTATCTGCCCAACACAGCGACCGCGATTGTCGACTGGGACGGCCAGGACCTTCCGAGCGAAGAAGTCTTTGCCGCCATGGTGGCCGACCTGAAGGCAGGCGGGCGCGCCACCATCGGTCGCGCCGCCGCACGCCTCAACGCCGATCTTCCAGGCGCGCGCTCCACCATGATGCGCTCCATGCGCGGCGCCGACGAACTGACGGGCCCTTACAAGGCCGCCCTCATCGAAAAGGACGAGGACTGGGGCGACCCGCGCATCTGGCGGATGATCCAGCGCGAAACACGTACCATCACGCCCGCCTACTATCTGCGCGCCCTCGATTACGAGTACAACGAGTTCAACGAAGTGGTGCCCCGGTCTGAAGACTTGCGCGTCTATCGCGCCATCTTCTGGCAGACGGCGTGGATGAGCCTTCTCATCACGTGTCTCACCATCATCCTCGGCTACCCCATCGCCCATCTCTTGGCAACGCTCCCTCTCAAGAGTGCCAACCTCTTGATGATCCTTGTGCTCTTGCCGTTCTGGACATCGCTCCTTGTGCGAACGTCTGCTTGGATCGTCCTCCTCCAGCAGGAGGGGGTGGTGAACGACACGCTGGTCTTCCTCAACATCGTCGATGACGATGGGCGTGTGCGGCTCATCTACAACAGGATCGGGACCATCATCGCGATGGTGCACATCCTCCTGCCGTTCATGATCCTGCCGCTCTATTCGGTGATGAAGACCATCCCGCCGAGCCTTACCCGTGCCGCGCGGTCCATGGGCGCAACGCCCTTGCGCGCGCACCTGACGGTGTACTTCCCCCTCACCATTCCGGGTCTTGCGGCGGGTGTCCTCCTCGTCTTCATCCTTGCCATTGGCTACTACATCACGCCGGCTCTGGTGGGCGGCGAGTCGGGTGTCTTCATCTCCAACCTCATTGCCGACAGGATGACGGGGTCGCTGTCACAGCTGCGCCTGGCGCTTGCCCTGTCGACTCTGTTGTTGATTGGCGTGCTGATTTTCTATTGGCTCTTCAACAAGCTCGTCGGCGTGGAACGCCTGAAGTTCGGATAGACCCATGGCCTTACCTGCACACGCCTCCCGGCTTGAGAAGACATGGCACTACACGTACCTGGTGATCTGCGGGCTGATCTTCTTTTTCTTGATCGCCCCGATCATCGTCATCATCCCCTTGTCGTTCAACGCTGAGCCTTACTTCACCTTCACGCCGGAAATGCTGCGGTTCGAGCCTGAGGGCTACTCCCTGCGCTGGTATGAGGCGCTGCTGGGAAGTGACGAGTGGATGTCCTCCATCGGCAACTCCTTCTTCATTGCCATTTGCGCCACTGTCATTGCCACCACCCTCGGCACGCTCGCCGCCCTCGGCCTTTCAAGGCGCGAGATGCCGGGGCGCGCGGCCATCACGGCGTTTCTCATCTCCCCGATGATCGTGCCTTTGATCATCACCGCTGCGGCGCTGTTCTCCTTCTATGCGCGCATCAACCTGTCCCAGACGTTCTTTTCCGTCATCATGGCCCATGTGGTGCTCGGCGCGCCGTTCGTGGTGATCACCGTGACGGCGGCGCTCGCAGGCTTCGACAATCAGTTGATCCGTGCCTCCCAGTCGCTGGGGGCCAATCAGGTGACGACCTTCTTCAAGGTGATCATGCCGTTGCTGCTGCCGGGGATCATCGCCGGCGCGCTGTTTGCCTTCATCACCTCCTTGGATGAGGTGGTGGTGGCCCTCTTCCTGGCAGGGCCTGAACAAACCCCTATGACGGTCAGAATGTTCTCAGGCCTGCGGGAGGAAATCAGCCCGACGATTTTGGCGCTGGCGTCCATCCTGGTGGTCCTGTCCATCGCGCTGTTGACGGCGATGGAGATGATCCGCAGGAAAACCGAAAGCGTGAAGACCGGCGGCGGCTGAACGCGCTCTCGCCACTCCAATCAAAGTGACCCCGCGCGGCGCCGTCGCCGACCAGCGCAGTGCTGGGAGAGGGGCTCAGCACACCTCGTGAAAGCGTGCGACACAGGTGGACAGGACGTCGTCGGCAGGGCGTTTCCACCAGTTGTCGCGGGAGAAGATCTCCACCTCCTGGTGACCCGTGAAGCCTGCGGCCTCCACAAGGGCGCGGATCTTTTTGAGATCGATCACGCCGTCGCCCATCATGCCCCTGTCCAGCAGAAGGTCCTTGGTGGGCACCAGCCAATCGCAGATGTGGTGGGCGAGAATGCGCGATCCCGCCCGCGCGATCTGGCGGGCAAGGTCGGGGTCCCACCACACATGGTAGACGTCGACGGCCACACCAACGCCCTCGCCGGCATGGTCGCAAATGTCGAGGGCGTGGGCGAGTGTGTTCACGCACGCTCTGTCGGCGGCGTACATGGGGTGGAGTGGCTCCACCGCCAGCGCCACCCCTGAAGCGCGGGCGTGGATGGCAAGCTCGGCCACACAGTCCGCGACAATGGCGTGGGCGCTCTCAAGGTCCTTGCTCTCAGGCACCAGACCGCCCGCCACAAGCACCAGACAGTCCGCGCCGAGGGCGGCGGCTTCATCCACGGCGGTCCTGTTGTCGTCCATGACCTTGTCGCGGCCGACGGCGGCGGGGTCGGTGAAGAGGCCCCCGCGGCACACCCCTGTCACGGCAAGGCCGTTGTCCTTCACAAGCCGCTCAGCCTCTTTCAGCCCCACCTTGGCGATCTGATCGCGCCAGGGGGCAATGGCGGTGATGCCGTGCTTCAGGCACGCGTCCACCGCTTCGGGTAGATCGCACTGTTCGCGGATGGTGGCGAGGTTGATGGACAGTCCCTCAACGCTCATGGCGTCGTCTCCGTGGTGCGGCGGCGAAACGGCGCGGCAAGGGCGCGGCGCAGCGGCGGGATGGAAAGGAGAATGGTCAGCATGATCAGGACGAAGAACGCAAAGCTGATGGGCCGCGTGAAGAACGGCGAGGGATCACCGTCCGACAGTGTGAGCCCGCGGCGCAGGTTCTTGTCCAGAAGGTCGCCAAGGATGATGCCAAGCACCAGAGGCGCCATCGGATAGTCCATCAGCCGCAACAGGAAGCCGACAATCCCGAAGAACAGCATCACATTGACGTCGAACAGGCGCT
>JBCDCF010000047.1:0-11894 GCA_039182345.1 Pseudomonadota bacterium | reverse complement strand
GTGAAGGCGCGCACCCGCATCAGGCCGTGCAGCGCGCCTGACGGCTCATAGCGATGCACCTTGCCGAACTCGGCCACCTTGTGGGGCAGGTCGCGGTAGGACTTGAGGCCATTCTTGAACACCTGCACATGGCCAGGGCAGTTCATGGGCTTGATGGCGTAGGTGCGCTCATCAGGGGTCTGTGACAGGTACATGTTCTCGCCGAACTTCTCGGCGTGGCCCGAGGATTCCCACAGCGACAGGTCCATCAGTTCAGGCGTATTGATCTCCTCATAGCCCGCCTCCTCCTGGCGCCTGCGCATGTAGGCGATCAGCGATTGGAACAGCCGCCAGCCCTTCTGGTGCCAGAACACGGCCCCAGGCGCCTCTTCCTGGAAGTGAAACAGGTTCATCTCGCGGCCGAGCCGGCGGTGGTCGCGCTTTTCGGCCTCCTCAAGCATCTGGAGGTAGGCGTTGAGCGCACCCTTGTCGGGCCAGGCGGTGCCGTAAATGCGCGTCAGCGTCTCGCGGTCGGAATCGCCGCGCCAGTAGGAGCCTGCCACCTTGGTCAGCTTGAAAGCTTCGCCCACCTGACCGGTGGAGGTCATGTGCGGGCCGCGGCACAGGTCGAACCAGTCCCCCTGGCGGTAGATCTTGACGTCGTCCCCGTCAGGGATGGCGTCCACAAGCTCCACCTTGAAGTCCTCGCCCATCTCGGCGAACACCTCGCGCGCCTTCTCGCGCGACCACACCTCCTTGGTGAACGGGCGGTTGGCGCGGATGATCTCGCGCATCTTCGCTTCGATGGCCGGCAGGTCATCGGTGGTGAACGGCGTTTCGCGGTAAAAATCGTAGTAGAAGCCGTCCTTGATGACAGGACCGATGGTCACCTGTGTGCCAGGAAAGAGCGACTGGACCGCCTCGGCCATCACGTGGGCGGCGTCGTGGCGGATCAGCTCCAGCGCCGGCGCATCGTTGCGGCCCACGAAGGTGATGGCCGCATCCTGTGTGATGGCATCGGAAAGGTCCGCAACGGTGCCGTCAAGGGTCATCGCCACGGACTTTTTGGCCAGCGACTTGGAGATGGACGAGGCCACCTCCCTGCCGGAGATTCCAGGGTCATACTGGCGCGAAGCGCCGTCAGGAAATGTCAGTGTGATCATGGTCGTTTGCCCACTCGCTGCCCACAAATGCAGGTAAGCCGATGTCAGAGATTGGCGCTCGTGCCGCGCTTCAGTCTCAGTAGGCAAGAGCGCGGCGGAATTAAAGGGGCAGACGCAAACGCGGCAGCATTCGCCCCGCAATGGAGCCTGACGGCGCCTCCCCGATGCGCATGGCACCCATGCGCTGGTAGAACGGCTCCGCCCCAGGGTCGGCATCGATATAGAGCGCCGTCGCGCCCTTCTCCACGGCCGTGGTGCGCGCCCAGTCCATCAGGTGCCGGCCGACGCCGCGGCCCATGGCTTCGGGCGCGACGAAGAGCTTCTCCAGTTCGCCCGCCGCACCGTCGACGCTGATGGTGGCAATGCCAAGGGGTGTGTGGTCCTCCACCGCCAGCATCGCATGGTCGCCCGCAATGTCGGTTGGCGTCAGGCTCAGCTCGGTCCTGCAGGCCGCCATGAAGGCCGCGTCATACCCCCAAAACGCCTTCGAGCGCATGATGAGATGGTTGATCGCATCAAGCTCCGGCGCCTGCGGGGGACGCAAAGTGATGGTGGCGGGTTGGGTCATCGGGACGTGGTGTCCAAACGGTCGGCCTCGGCAATGTGGCGGCCGGTCCACCGGGCAAACGCCCAGGGCCTGCGCCGGGCCTCTTCGGGCAAGTCGGGAACAGGGTCGAACCCCGAGGCGCTCCATGGATTGCAGCGCAAAATCCGGGCGAGCGCCAAAAAGCCGCCACGCCAGGCGCCATGGCGGCGCAACGCCTCGTCGGCATATTCAGAGCAGGTGGGCAAGTACCGGCACTGCCGGCCAAGGAGCGGCGACAGCAAGATGCGGTAGGCTCCCACAAGACCGCGCAGCGCACCGGTGACGGGCCGCATGGCCGATCCTCAGCCCGGAACTGCGGCAGCGGCTTCTTTGGCAGCCTCGAGCGTTGCGCCGAACGTGAGGAGGGTGCTCGCGTGCCGGGCCTTGTGGTCACGCACGGGCTCAAGGCAGGCAAGCTCGGCCCACCGGCCGTTGGGGGGCGGGCCGCCCTCCTTCAGCATGGCCTCCATCGCAGCCTTCACCGCCTCAAGCTCGTCCACCGTGGCGCCGATGGCGGTCTTGGCCATGATGGCCGAGGACGCCTGCCCCAGCGCGCACGCCTTGACCTCGTGGGCAAAGTCGGTGATGCGGCCTTCGCGCATCGCCACATCCACCGTCACCTGCGACCCGCACAGGCGCGAGCGGTTGGTGGCGCTGCCATCGGGATTGTCCAGCCGGCCGAGGCGGGGAACGTTGGCCGCAAGCGACAAGATTTTTTCGTTGTAAAGATCGTTGATCATCTGCCGTCTCCGCACCGCCTAATATGGCAAGGACACCCATGATTGAAAGCACCAAGGCCTTTGCCGCCGCATCACACGACAAGGGCGAGCAGGAACAGGGCACCACCTTCAGGCCCAGATTCGGGGCCGATGGGCTGATCACGGCCGTTGCTGTGCGTCACAATGACGGCGCGATCCTCATGCTGGCCCACATGGATGCCACCGCCCTTGCCGAAACGCTGCGGACGGGAGAAGCCCACTATTACAGCCGCTCCCGCCAACGGCTATGGCGCAAGGGGGAGACGTCGGGCCAGATCCAAACGGTGCGGCAAATCCTGGTGGATTGCGACCAGGACGCCATCGTCCTGCGCGTGGATGTGGGTGGGGATGGGGGCGCCTGCCACACAGGCGCACGCCAGTGTTTTTACCGCGCCGTCCAGCCTGACGGGCGCCTGACTTTCGTGGAGGGGACGCACCCTCCAACATCCTGACCCCCCAAGACGGGCCGTTCCCGGTCCGTCGATCTGCCGGAACAGGGGCGACACCGCCGGCCGATGAGCGCCCTGGTGGCGCAACGCCGACGCCGCGCTGCCCTTCGCTGCCCTACCCCGATGCCCCCGCGGCGGCACTGGGCCACCGCACGGCGCGTCAAGGTGAGGCCGTCGTTAGATGGCGTGGATGTAGGCCCGCAACTCCTCGCTTTCCTGCACCGCTTCTTGGATGCGGCGCTTGACCACGTCACCAATGGACACGAGGCCGATGAGCCGCCCCTCCTCCACCACAGGCATGTGGCGGAAGCGGCTCTGCGTCATCCTGCCCATCACGGTGTCGATGGGGTCGTCGAGGCCACAGGTTTCCACCCTCTTGGTCATCGACGCTTCGGCGGCGTCATCAAGGGCCGATGGTCCCGTCTGCGCGACCGCCCGCACGATGTCGCGCTCGGAGATGATGCCTTTCAGCGTCTCCCCTTGCATGAGCAGGACGGCACCGATCCGCCGTTCGCTCAACTCTTTGGCGACTTCCGCCAGGGTTGCGGTGGGGGTCATTGTGAAGACTTTGCTTCCCTTCTCCCGCAGTATGGCTTTGACCGTCATTGCCTTCCCTCCCGTTCTGGCCGGTCACAGTAGTGTGACAGTATGCCTGAAAAAGGGCGATGGGCCTATACGATCGTCACACGCCTGATGCGCACACCCTCCATCGACGCAAACGTCCGCGCGTATGCCACCGATGCCGCACGCACATTCGATGCAGGACGGGCGTGAGGATGGCGTCCTAACGGGGAACGGGGTCGAACAACTTGAAGGCGAGAAGGCCTGTGATAAATCCGCCCAGGTGCGCCTCCCACGCGATGGCCACTCCGCCGGCCGCATTGCCGCCGACGCCAATGAACAGGTTGATGCCGAAAAACACCAAAATGAACACCAAAGCCCTGCGGTTGCGGAACGTTTCCATCAACGACAGTGCGGGCCTGCGGTAAGCGCTCACCGAACGGCTTGCGGCAAGGCCGAGCGGCCCGCCGGTGTCGAAGACGAAACGGGCTGCTGCCGCCATCAGCCCGGCAATGGCCGCCGAAGCGCCCACAACCGGGACCGCCTCGCCAAAGTGCATGGCAAGGTGGAGGCCGGCCCCGCCAGCCGCTGCGGCCGCAGAAAATACCCAGAACCGCACAGCACCGAACCGCCGCGCCACGGCAGCGCCGAAGGCGACAAGCCACACCACATTCATGATGAGGTGCGTCCACCCGCCGTGCAGAAGCGCGTAGGTGACAAACGTCCACACGTCCGCCCCGATCCCGCCCGGAAGGGAGACCAAGGTGTCCACGTAACGCACGGGAATGAAGGCAAACAGCATCAACACTTCGATGTCGGCATTGTAGCCAATCATCGAGCGGGCAACGTGGATGAGCACCAGCAAGGCGATCATCGCCGTCACAGCGCCTGGTAGGGTGAAGGCAGGTTCGCGCGGGCCGGCACGCTGTTGGGGCGGCGCCGGGCCCCTCGGCGGCTCATCGCGCCGGGGCATTTGCGGAACGTGCCAGTTCATACTGTCGCCCCTTTGCCAAGCCGGGCCTCGGGCGCGGCGCGCACCTTCAGCGGTCGCCGACAAGTGGGGACGTCAGACCTCATGACAAGCGCGGCCGTAGCGCACGCCCTTTGCCACATAGTCTGCCGAGCCCTTCAGGATGCGCTGGGTCTCCGCCTCGGTGAGCGGCCGGCGGACCTTGGCGGGGGCACCGACGGCAAGCATCCCCGCCTCCACCGTCTTGCCTTCGGCCACCAGCGCATTGGCGCCCACAAGCGCACCCTCCCCCACAACGGCGTGGTTGAGGATGCTGGATCCCATGCCGATCAACGCGTTCTTGCCGATGGTGCAGCCATGCAAGATGACGCTGTGGCCGATGGTGGCCCCGGCCCCCACCGTCAGCGGCGCACCGATGTCGGTGTGGCAGACGCTGTTGTCCTGGATGTTGGCGCCCTCGCCCACCTCAATCCACTCATTGTCGCCGCGAAGGACCGCGCCCCACCACACCGACGCGTTGGGCAAGAGCCGTACGCGGCCGATGATCACCGCCGTCGGGGCGATGTAGACAGATCCATCGGTGGGAATCTCTGGCGCTTGACCGTCAAGCGCGTAAAGGGGCATCGCGCGAACGGTCCTAGACGGTGGCCAGATCCACTTCCAGGATCGCCATCGTGAAATTCCAGGACAGTTCGCCCTCGTCCTCATCGCGGTAAAGGACGCCGATAAACTCCTCGCCGAGATAGACCTCGGCCGAATCGTCCTTACGCGGGCGGGCGCGCACCGAAAGCGTTTGGTTGCCGAAGGTGCGACGCATGTATTCCTGCAGCTTGGCGATTTCAGTCTTGTCCAAAGGTCTCTCCGCAGATGATCCGGCCCCGAACGGAACCGCTGCCCGGCGGCCTTGCCGGCGGGCATTTGTGTCAATTGCTAGGCCTCGCCAAGGTCGGCGAGGATCTGGTCCATGGAGCGCGAGGGCTCCGGGCAGCCGGCTTTGCCGACGATCTTCGCCGGCACACCCGCCACAGTGACATTGGGCGGAACCGCGCTGAGGACAACCGAGCCCGCCGCCACGCGCGAGCAATGGCCGATCTCAAAATTGCCGAGGATCTTCGCCCCCGCCCCGATCAGCACCCCATGGCCGATCTTGGGGTGGCGGTCGCCATCGGTCTTGCCCGTGCCGCCGAGGGTGACGCCTTGGAGGATGGACACATTGTCGCCCACATGGGCCGTGGCGCCGATCACCACACCCGTGGCGTGGTCCAGGAACAAGCCTCGCCCCAGCCTCACCGCAGGGTGAATGTCCACCTGCAAGGCGGCCGAGGCGCGGCACTGCAGCATCAAGGCAAAGTCGCGCCGGCCCCTCGTCCAAAACGAGTGGGCGACCCTTTGGGCCTGAATGGCGTGGAAGCCTTTGAAGTAGAGGAGCGGTTCGATCAACCGTCCGCAGGCGGGGTCGCGGTCGAGGACGGCAAGGATGTCGCCGCGGAAAACATCCGCCAGCCCTGGCTCGTCCTCAAGCGCATCGCGGAAGGCGTTGCGGATGTGGGTTGAGGCAAACTGCGGATCGCTGAGGCGGTGGGAGACACGTTCTGCCACCGCATCTTCAAGGCTCGGCTGATCCAAAATGGTCTCGTGGATCAGACCGGCCAAGGTGGGTTCGCGCTTGACGATCGCCTGCGCGTCCTCGCGGATGCGCCGCCAGATGGGATCGCCTGCGGAAAATGCCAGGACTTCGCTCATCGCCGCCCCCTGTTTCGCCGCCCTATCGCCCGTTAATGCCGCCGGACCGGCGACTGGTGGGCGAGGACTAAGCCGCCACCTCGTCGAGGAATGCAAGCACTGCGCTTTTGTGGGCCTTGTCTCCCACAGCCGTCATGTGGTCACGGCCGGGCAAGGTAACAGCCCTTGACCCTGGAATGAGGGCCGCAAGGGCGGGCGCCGATCCCGAAATCGTGTCGTTTTCCCCTGCGACGATGAGGGTGGGGACGGCGATCTGTCCCACATCCTCTTCGCTCAACACTTGGCGAGAGGCGCGGATGCAGGCCGCAAGCGCCCGCCTGTCGCCACCTGTCTGCTCGGCGAAGACGCGGAAGGCGCGCGCGTTCACATCCTTCACGCTGGAGGCGGACGGGGCTTCCAGCGCCTCGGCCACCGCCTCGCCACCGCCGACACCGTCCACAAGCGCCTTGGCAAGGCCGCTGAGGATGAGTCCGTTCAACCGCTCAGGCGCCTCAAGGGCGGCAAAGGCGCTGATGCGCGCGCCCATGGAGTAGCCCATCACCACCGCCTTGTCGGCCTTCACATGGTCGAGCAAACGCAAGGCGTCCTCGGCCATCAGCGTGGTCCTATATTGGGCCGAATCGTAGAGTTTTTCGGACTTGCCGTGGCCGCGATTGTCCACCGCAAGCACCCGCCGCCCGCTTTTGACAAGGGTGGAGACCCAACCTGTGTCCACCCAGTTGACGGCCTTTGATGAGGCAAAACCGTGGATCAGGAGGACAAGCGGCCCCTCCCCTTCATCCAGGTAATCGATGGTCACGCCGTTTGAGGAGAAGGTGGGCACGGGGCATCCTTCGCAAGGGATTGCGGTCAGTCAAAGCCCGGCCACGATAGCCAATCGCGTGACGCCGGGCAGCCATGTTGATGTGGGGGGATGGGCCGACCGGGGACTCCGGCCGGCACGGGTCAGGCCTGGCGTTCGGGAACGCTGACCACCAAACCGTCCAATTCGTCCGTCACTTTGATCTGGCAGGACAGGCGCGAGGTGTCTTTCACCTCATAGGCAAAGTCGAGCATGTCCTCTTCCATGGGGGATGGACCGCCGACCTTGTCTTTCCATGCGTCGGCCACATAGACATGACAGGTGGCGCAGGCACAGGCCCCGCCGCACTCAGCTTCGATACCAGGAACCATGGAGCGGATGGCCGCCTCCATGACCGATGAACCGTTGTCAGCCTCGACTTTGAGGCTTTCGCCTTGAAACGTGATGAAGGTGATTGTTGCCATGGACCTCTGCCTGCGCGATGACCGCGACATAAACGTTCAAGGCTTAACGTCAAGCAACGCCCCCGTGCGATGGCACCGGGGGGCACCTCCCCCGAGAGCGGGGGTTCAAGTGCAACTGAACGGTGATTCAAGCCTCCGTAAAAGGCTTAACAGAATTAACCATAGTGATTGACCACCGCCGTCCGGTTTCTTGTTCGCCTATCCGTTGTATGGCATTAGCAAAGCATTAACGGCTTACCCTGGTGAACCCTTTGAATTTTACCGATCGGCGAACAGGGCAAGTGGGCGGACACGATGATCCCGTCGGGACATCCGTCACCCTCCAGTAAAGCGTAAGGTCGAGGCGACGACAGATGGCGACTGATCCTAAACGCAACGCTGATCTTCCAGGTGCGGATGCCTCCGATGCCGCACTCAATGCGGTGGAAGAAGCGTTGAAGCTGGACCTTGACAGCGACGACGGGGACGACCCCAACGATCTGACCCGCGGCATCGGTTCTTCCCTTGAGGAAAGTCTTGCCCCCCGCCTTGCGGTGCTGGACGACGATGAGGATGGGGACGAGGCCGCCAAGTCCCGCGCCGCCGTCCCGGCCAATGATGCGCCGGAGGCTGGCCCCTCCCCGCGCCTTCGCCGCCGCAGGCACAGGGCCGTCGCCAAAGAACAGGCCGCCGCCAACGACGATCGCGCCCGCTTCAATGCCGCAAGCCTTCTGGGGCGCCGTCGCGGCACGGCCGCGTTCGGCCTTGCCATCCTCGCCTCGGTGGTGTGGGCGGCCATCGGTGTGTTCGTGGCGGTTCAGGCGGCCGTCGGCGGCGATGGCGTGTTCAGCTTCATCGCCTCGCCGCTCGGCTTTGCTGTGGTGGCGGCGACCATCGCCCCCATCATCTTGTTTGCCATGAGTGCGGCCCTGTCGCGCCGGGCGGAGGAGTTGCGCGCCACATCCTTGTCTATCACCGAGATCGCCCAGCGCCTCACCGAGCCGGAGATCAACGCCACCGAAGGGGTGGTGAACATCGGCCAGGCCATCCGCCGCGAGGTGGCCGGCATGAGCGAGGGGATCGAGCACGCCCTTGAACGGGCGAGCGAGCTTGAGGTGCTCGTCCACCGAGAGGTCAGCGCGCTGGAGCGCTCCTACGGCGATCACGAGGTGAAGATCCGCGCCCTTTTCGAGGAGCTGGTTAACGAGCGCCAGACCTTGATGGCGAACTCCGACCAGATGCGCGATGAGCTTGAGGCCGCCAAGAGCGGCCTTGCCGACCTTGTGGCCGCCCTTCAGGAGGCCATCGGCGAGCAGCTGGCCCACGCCACCCAATCCATCAGCGACACCTTCCAGAGCGAAGGCGGCCGTCTCATCGGCGACCTCGAAGCCTCGGGCCAGACCGTGGTGGGCACCTTCACCAACCATGGCGATGACTATGTGACCAAGCTCGCCGACCGCTCGCGCGAGCTTGAAATGCGCCTGACCGATGCTGGCGATGCGGTCTCAAGCCAGTTGCAGACCACGGCGGGCGCCCAGTCGGAGGCCATCCAAGGCTTCGTGGAAGCCCTCATCAACGCCATCAACGACCAGTCCGCCTCCACCATCTCCGCGGTGAAGTCGGCCTCCGAAACGCTGGTGGGGAGCCTCCACGCCGAAACCGGCCAGACGGTGGAGACCATCCGCTCCACGGCCGAGTATCTGGTGGGGAGCCTTCAGGCCGAGGCAGGGTCCGCATCGGAGACCATCCGCTCCACAGCCGACATCTTGATCGACAGCGTCGCCGGCCAGTCGCGCGAGATCACCGACGAGTTCGGCCGCGTCGGCCAAGAGGTGGTGGACACCCTTGCCGACCGCACTGTCGCCATGACGGAAAGCTTTGCCAACACAGGCTCCACCATTGCCGACACGGTGCTTGAGCGCGCCGAAGAGGTGACGAAGGTGATGATGACGGCCGGCGAGACCGTGTCCACGTCCATCCTGTCGGTAAACGAGCAGCTCAGCACCACCCTTGAGGACAAGCTCGGCCAGGTGAACATCACCATCTCCGAAGCCGGCACCTTGTTCGACAACACCATTGCCGAACGCATGGGCGCGCTGGACACGGCCGTCGCCCTCTCCTCAGAGCGCCTGTCCAACACCGTCGACGAGCGCATGGCAACGCTCGACACCAGCGTCACCTACGCGGCCGACCACCTTGTGGGCACGCTGGACGAGCGTCTTGAGGCCATCGAGACCTCCGTCACCAACGCCTCTGCCACCTTCACCAGCCTTGTGGAGACATCCATCGGCGGTGTGGAAGGGGCGCTGGAACGCTCCTCCCGCGAATTGATCGAGACCGTGGAAGGGCGCCTTGGCGAGGTGGACGGGACGCTGCGCGAAACCACCCAGGCCCTCGTCGGCACGGTGGAGGAGCGCACCATTGCCGTCACCACAGAGATGGTCGGCGCGAAGGAGCAGCTCACCTCCACCTTCGCCACCCAGCTTGAGAACATTGACGTCACCCTCACCCGCGCCGCGGAAGAGGTGGTGGCAACGGTGGACGAGAAGCTGGCCACCATCGAGTCCACCCTCGTCAGCTCCTCCCACACCCTTGAGGCGCAGATCGGCGAGCGTCTTGCCGTGGTGTCTGAGCGCATGGGCGAGGCTGGAGAACGTCTCACAGGGACCGTTTCAGGCAGCCTTGAGCACCTGGACGCCTCCCTCTCCGACGCTGCGGACCGCATCGGCGGTATGATCGAAGGGCGCCTTGGCGAGATCGATGCGCGTGTGGACGGTGCTTCCCGCCACATCGCCTCCACGGTGGCCGAACGCATGGGCGCCATGGAGCAGGAGCTTGCCGACAGCGCCGAGCGCGCCGCAGAGACCGTCACCGTGCGCGCCACCATGGTGGACGAGCGCCTGACGGAGACCGCAGGCCGCCTTGTGGAGGCCCTTGAAAGCAAGATGGGCGAGCTTGACGCCACCATCGGCCAGGGCGGCACCGTTGCCGCCAATGCCATTGCGGCCGCCTCCGAGGAGCTGTCGGGCGCCCTCATCAACCAGGTGGACCAGGTCACCACCACGCTGGGCGTTTTGGGCGACAGGCTGACCGATGCGGTCACCACCTCCTCAAGCACCATGAGCGAAACGCTGGTCACCCGTGCCGACCAGATCGAGGCCACCCTCAACACCATCGGCGACAGGCTGGGCGACGTGATCACCACGGCCACCACCGACTTCACCGCCAGCGTCTCCCGTCAGGTGGACGATATGGAAGAGCGCCTGACCGGCCTCTCCGAACAGCTGACGGGCACCGTCTCCGTCACCACGACCACCATGCTGGACGCCTTCGGTGGGCGCATCCACGAGGTGGAAGGCCGTCTGACGCACCTGTCGGACCGGATGACCACCTCCATCAACGGCGCCTCCACACAGATGCACGATGCTGTGTTTGCGCAGATCGACCAGGTGGAATCGTCCATCAACGCCCTTGGCGACCGTCTGACGGACGCGCTGTCGTCCACCTCAGGCGCCCTCTCTGAAACGCTGCTCAGCCAGGCCGATCGGTCCGAGACCCTCCTGCGGGAGCGTCAGGCCCAGCTGGAACAGTCCTTCATGAGCCATGCGGCCGAGTTCCAGGCCACACTCACCTCCTTCGGCGAAAGTCTTGCCCACACCTTCGCCCAAGGGACCGACCAGGCAGGCTCCACCCTTGCTGAGCGCACCGACCTCATCGTCGAGCGCATCACCGGCGAAGTGGAGCGCGTGGCCGACATCATCGCCGGCAGCGGCTCCTCCCTCGTGGAGGACATGTCGGTGCGCGCCGAGGCCTTCTCCGAGCGGCTCGACAATGTGCGCAGCGCCATGAACCAGACCCTGTCCAGCACGGGCGAGGACGTGGCCGGGCGCATTGAAGGGGCCGCCGCACGGGTGGAGAACGCCATCGTCACCGAGGGCAGCGCCCTTGATGAGACGCTTCGCACCTCCACCGCAGCCTTCCAGGAGAACCTCAAGACTCACACCGCAAACGTGCGCGACCACCTGTCCGACGCCGTCCACGAAGTGTCGGGCACCATGCGCCAGCACACCGGTGTCCTTGCCGAGACCCTGACTGAGGCGGGTGCGGAAATCGGCCGTGCCGTGACCGAACAGGGGGCGAGCGCGGCCGAACAGATCAATCTGTCCGCCGAGCGTATTGCCGAGATCATCGGCACCCGCGGCGATGAGATCCGTATCTCCCTGGAAGCAACCATCGAGCGCTATGACGCCATCATCTCAGAGCGCAACCATGATGTTCAGCAGGCCGTCGGCGAACAGATCCTGTCCTTCGACAAGGCCCTCTCCCCCCGCGTGGAAGGTCTCTCCGAGACGCTGAACGACCGTGGCGCGAGGCTCGAAGGCGTCATTGGCGAGCATGCCACGCGGCTTGAAAGTCTCCTCGGCGACACCGCCGAATCCT
>JBCDCF010000046.1:0-11935 GCA_039182345.1 Pseudomonadota bacterium | reverse complement strand
GCTCATCAAGCTGGTGCTGGCGCTTCAAAGCGGAGAGCTCCCCGCCACCATCCACCAGGTGAGCCGAAATCCAAGGATCGATTGGGATGGGCTCCCCGTCGATGTGGTGGACGCGCCTCGCCCTTGGCCGCAGGCAAACAAACGTCTTGCAGCCGTCAGCAGCTTTGGCTTTTCGGGCACCAACGCCCACGCGATCCTCGAAGCGGCGCCTGATGAGGGCGGCGATGTGGCTGGCAGCATCATGCCTCAGGTGGTCGTTTTGAGCGCGCCTGACGAAGGCGGCCTTTCCCGGCTCGCAGGGGCTGCCGCAACCGCCGTGTCGGAGGGGGCCGGCTGGGAGGGGATCGCGGCCGGACTTGCTGTGGGCCGACCGGTGTTTGCCCATCGTGCGGGCGTGGTGGGCGCCGACAGCCGCAGCCTCAGCCAAGCCCTTGGGGAGGTGGCGGCCGGTCGCGCGCCCATGGGCGGCGCCATCGGACATGTGGCGGATGAACCGCCGCAGGTGGCTTTCCTGTTCACCGGCCAGGGAAGCCAGTGGGCGGGGATGGCGGGCGACCTCCTCGCCACCGACACCAAGGTTCGCGAGACCTTTGAGCGCTGCGCAGCGCTCGCCGATCCCTTGATGGACCGATCGCTCTTTGATGTCTTGGACGACGACCAAGCGTTGGGCGAGACGCGCTACACACAGCCGGCCCTCTTCGCACTTGGCTATGCCCTTGCCGAGCGGTTGGCGGCCTGGGGCATCGTTCCCGACATCATGCTGGGCCACAGCCTTGGCGAAATCACCGCTGCCTGCCGGGCTGGCGTCTTGACCCTTGATGATGCGGTGCGCCTGGTGGTGGCACGCGGTGCGCTGATGGGCGCGGCCGCCGGAGACGGTGCCATGGCCGCAGTCTTCGCCCCCGCCCGCACACTTGAGACATTGGGCGACGCATTGGCAGCGGTTGACATTGCCGCCGAAAACGCTCCCGACGAGACCGTGGTGTCAGGACCCAAAGACGCTGTGGACGCGCTCTTGCACGCGGCGGACACAAAGGGCATCGGCGCACAACCGATGCGCACGAACCACGCGTTCCATTCTCGTCTGATGGACGCAGCGCTCCCCCGCTTCGCTGACGCCATCGAAGGCCTTTCGTTCCATCCGCCCGGTGTTCCTTTGGTGTCGAACGTGACGGGCACGACCGATGCGCCGTTTGACGATCCTCGCTATTGGGTGCGCCAGATCAGAGAGCCTGTGCGGTTCTCCGGCGGCCTGTCGGCTGTTGCCGATGCTGGCGTGCGTGTTCTGGTGGAGGTGGGTCCGGCGGCCATCTTGTCCGGCCTTGCCAAGCGCGCCCCCTCGCTTGAGGGCGCAACCATCGTCCCCACCTTGCGGCGCAGGCACGGAGCGGCGGAAACGCTCGGAACGGCACTCGCATCGCTGCATGTGGCTGGCGTTCCGGTGCAGTGGGATGCTGTGTTTCCCCGGTCAACCCGGGCACACGCGCCGGGCTACCCGTTTGCCAAGACACCCCATTGGACACCGGATGAAGGCAGACGCGACGCTGCGTCATCCGTCCCACCGCTGGCATCGCAGAGCCTGCAGGACACTGTGGAAGCGGCTGACGACGCGCCGCCGGTTGTGCCGGCGTTGGATGAGACTACCGTCCGCGCCGATGCGCTCGCCATCCTCACCCGGTCCATCCAGGTGGATGCAAGCGGTGCTGAAGGCGACAGGAGTTTCCTGGAGCTTGGGGTGGACTCCCTTGCCCTGACCGAGGCGGTGGCAGGGCTTGAGCGCAAGCTCGCCCTTGCCATCCCAAGGCGTGAGTTGTTTCAGACCCTCACCACCCCGCGCAAACTCGTCGATCATGTGGTGAAGGCAGTGATGGCAGGGGGGACGCCAAGTCTTACCCCCATATCAGCGCCGGCGGCAATCCCAGCGCCGGTGGTGCACTCGCCCACGCAGAACATGGCCTCCGCTGAACCCTTGCGCCCCGACGCGGTGTCCCTGTCTGCGGCCGCCACAGCCGCGCTCACCGACTTTTCGCAAGCTTACGTCGCCCGCACCGAACGCTCCCGGAACGAACGGGAGCGTTTTGGCCCGCATCTTGCCGACAGCCGCGCCGTCGCAGGTTTCAGCCCCACCACAAGGGCGACCCTTTACCCGATTGTGGGCGCGAGAGCCGAAGGGGCGCAATTCACCGACGTGGACGGCAACACCTACGTCGATGTGACAATGGGCTTCGGTGTCCAGCTCTTTGGCCACAATCCACCCTTCATCGCCAAGGCCATCCGCGATCATCTGGATGGGTGCGGCACGTTACTGGGCCCCCAAGCGGCTTTGGCCGGGGAGGTGGCCGAACGGCTGTGCCGCATGACCGGAAACGCGCGCGCAGCTTTCTGCAACTCCGGCACGGAAGCTGTGATGACGGCGCTGCGCCTTGCCCGCAACGCCACCGGTCGACGCCGCATCGCCCTCTTCCAAGGGTCCTATCACGGCCACTTTGATGGGACGCTCGCCCAACCGGCCGCGGACGGGACCACCATCCCCCTTGCCAGCGGCACCACCGAAGGGATGGTGGAGGATGTTCTCGTCCTCGACTATGGCGACCCGGACGGTGCGCTCCAGGCCATTCGCGCGGAAGGCGATCGCCTCGCTGCTGTCATTGTTGAGCCTGTGCAAAGCCGCAGGCCCGACAGGCAGCCGCGCGCGTTCTTGCAAGACCTGCGGGCGCTTACGACACAAACGGGTGCCGCCCTCATCTTCGACGAAGTGCTTCTGGGGTTCCGCGTGGCGCAAGGTGGCGCGCAGGCCTGGGCGGGCGTTGATGCCGACATCGTCACCTACGGGAAGATTGTCGGCGGCAGCCTGCCCATTGGCGTTGTGGCGGGACATGCGCGCTTTCTGGATGGGCTCGACGGCGGCGCATGGCGACCTGATGGGGCGAGCCAACCCCACGAGGGGCGCACCTTCTTTGCGGGCACCTTCAACAAAAGCCCCATGGCAATGGCGGCTGCGAACGCCGTCCTCACCCACCTTGAGGCAGCAGGGCCGGAACTGCAGGAGCAGCTTAACGCGCGCACCGACGCCTTCGTGGAAAGGCTGAATGCCATCTTGCAAGACGAAGCGGCGGGGATGTCAGTTCAGCACTTCTCCTCGCTGTTCCGATTCATTGGCGCGAGCGATCTTTTCTATCGGCACCTTGTTCTCCAAGGGGTTTACGTGTGGGAGGGGCGCACCTGCTTCCTTTCCACGGCCCACACCGATGCCGACCTTGACGCCATTGCACAGGGTGTGCGTGCCGCTGTGCGGGCCATGCGTGCGGCGACATTCCTTCGGGCCGGTCCCGCTGACGGGCCTGAGCGGTTGCCTGTCACCCCTGGTCAGTCGGCACTTTTGACGCTCGCCGCATTCAGTCCGCAGACATCGGCCGCCTACAACCAATCGGTGACCATCGACCTTACGGGCGACCTGGACATGGCTTCGGTGCGCAGCGCCCTCCATACCCTTGTTGAAAGGCACGAATCCCTTCGCACCACCTTCGATGCGAATGGGACGATGCAACGGGTCCACGCCGCACTCCCACCGGTGATCGAAGACGTGGATCACAGCCTTCTCACCAGCGACGCGTCGGGCGCAGAGCTTGAGGCGGTGGCGCTCTCCCCATTCGACCTTGTGAACGGACCCCTCTTCCGTGCTTGCCTTGTGCGGCGCGGGGAGACGCGCCACAGCATTGTCCTCATCCTTCCCCATGTGATCACTGACGGCTGGTCGCTGCAGCTTCTCGCGGCAGAATTGGCGGAGATCTACAACGCCCACCGCCTTGGGCGGGTCGCAGAGCTGGCGCCGGCTGTGCCATTCCGGCGATACGTGGCGCACAATACGGCGGGCGCATCGCTGCCTGCCTTGAGGGATCACTGGCTCTCCCTTTTCGAGCAGCCCCCGGCGCCGCTGGATCTTCCGGCCGATCGGCCGCGACCGGCGCTTCAATCCTACAAAGGCGCACGGGTAAGTGGCAGGCTCGACCCAGCGCTCTGGCAAGCTTTGCGTGCCCGTGCACGAGAGGCCGGCGTCTCTCCCTTTGCTCTCGCACTCACCGCCTATACGCGCCTTCTGGGCGGGCTGACGGGCGCACGTGACATGGTGGTGGCGATCTTCTCGGCCGGGCAGCCGGAGATCGCGGCCCCGACCCTTGCTGGATACTGTGTTAGCGTGTTGCCGTTGCGCCTCGGTGCTGCGGATGGGCCCGACGAGCCGGCCATGAAGGCAACCCAACATGCCGTCACAACGGCGGTTGCCCACCGAGACTACGCCCTTGCCGACCTTGTGCGCGCACTCAAGCTGCGGCGCGATCCTTCGCGCCCACCCCTTGCGTCGGTTTCCTTCAATCTGGACACGTTGGACGCCGTTCCGCGCTTTGACGGCCTCAGCGCCCAAATGGATGCCAACGCCCATGGTGCCGTCCGCTGGGACTTGAACTGGAACCTTGTCCTCAGCGCTGATGGTGTGCGGGTGGAGGCCACCTACAACCGCGACCTTTTTGATGCCGATCGTGTGGCCGGCTGGGTCGACACCTACACGTCAATCCTTGCAGAGATGGCAGGCCACAGCGTGGCGCCGGATCGGCCAACCGCGCTGCCGGCCGCAAAGGCCACCGCAACCCTTGCAGGCCATGTCCATGCCTTCGCGGCGACCACCCCGGACGCCATTGCCGTGCGCGATGGCGCAGGAGCGGTGGACTACCGCACCCTCACGCGCATGGCCGGCGCCTTGTCCGCGCGTCTTTCCGCCCGCGGGGCAGGGCCCGGCAAACCTGTGGCGTTTCGCTTAGAGCGCGGGGTCGGCCCGGTGGCAGCGATGCTGGCAGCGCAATGGATCGGCGCACCCTTCGTCCCGCTGGACACCGACGCGCCCGACCATCACCATGCTTCGGTCCTTGCCGATAGCGGCGCTGTTCTCCTGGTGGTCGAGCCTGGCTCGGCAATGCCTGATACGGACGTTCCCGTCATCCCCTTTCGCAGAGATGAGGCGGGGCCTGCCGAAGACCCTGTCCCGGTAGACCCGGAGGCGATCGCCTACATTCTTTACACCTCAGGGTCCACGGGCCGTCCCAGGGGTGTGAGGGTGCCGCACCGCGCCGTCTCCACCTACGTTGAAGGCGTGCGCGAGCGGCTCGGCATGGCGGGGCCGCTGTCAGCAGCAATCGTCTCCTCTTTTGCCGCCGACCTTGGCTACACGTCGGTCCTTCTGGCGTTGTGCAGCGGCGGCACACTCCACGCCCCGGATGCTGAGACGGCACGCGACCCTCATGCCCTCGGTGAGTGGTTCGGCGCGTCGCGGCCCGATGTCCTCAAGATCGTGCCGAGCCACTTTGGTGCGCTGTTGGATGCGCCGGGCGCGGCTCAGTTGCTGCCTCGCAAGGCTCTCATCCTCGGCGGCGATGTTCTGAGCTGGCCGTTGGTGGATTGCATCAAAGCGCTTCAACCATCGTGCCGTGTTTTCAACCACTATGGCCCCACGGAGACCACCATTGGCGCCACCATGACGGAGGCGGACGATGCGCTGCGTGAAGGGAACAGTAGCGTTCCCATCGGTCGACCGCTGCAGGGCTATGGGGTGGCCATTGTCGATCCTGATGGCAATGCCGTTGCCGACGGGGGCGAAGGAGAAATCCTGATCACCGGCGATGGTGTCGCCCTTGGCTACACACAGGCGGGTGCCAACAGGGCCGACCGGTTTGCCCCATTTGGGGACGAACGCGCCTATCGCACAGGCGACAGAGGTCGCTGCCGCTCCGACGGCCGGATCGTGTTTGTGGGCCGCGCGGACGATATGGTGAAGATCCGCGGGCACAGGGTGGAGCCGGCCGGCATTGCCGAACTCTTACGCTCACACCCTGCGGTGAACGATGCTGTGGTCCTGGTGGAACGGCACGAGGGGCGGCCGCCGTCACTCTTCGGTGCGGTAACGGGGGAGGTGGATCCGAAAGCCATCTCCCACTGGCTGTCACAAAAGGTGCCGCCCGCGCTGGTTCCGTCCCGCATTGTGGTGCGCGATGACATTCCGCTGACCGCCAACGGCAAGGTGGATCGCCAGCTCATCCTGAGCGACGCCGCTGCGCCCCCGGTCGCCGATGGGGGAACCGTTCCGGCGGCATTGCTGTCGCGGGATGAGGAGGCATCGCGGGATGCGACCATTGCCACCTTGTGTGCGTTGTGGGCCGAGGCGTTGCACTGCGATGAGGTGGGGCCCGACGACGACTTCTTCGAGCTTGGTGGCGATTCCATCCTGGCAATCCAAATCGTCGGCCGTGCGCGCAAGAACAACATTGCCCTGACCCCGCCGCAGCTCTTTCAGGCGCCGACGCCTCGCCAACTGGCACGGCTTGCCCAGCCAGCCGCTCCCACCGTCCGCGGCGTGGATTGGGTGGAAGGGCAACTGCCGCTGACGCCGATTCAGCGATGGTTCGCCGCAACGCCGATGCCGGAGCGGGCGCGCTGGTGTTTGAGCGCCGTTTTCGACCTTGCCACCGAAACGGACGCGGCCGCCCTCGGCGCTGCCGCCCGTGCCCTGGTGCAACGCCACGATGCCCTGAGGATCCGTGTGGACGTGGCGTCCATGGCTCAATCGCTGGGGCCGGCTTACGACCCCTTGGTGATCGTCCGTCGCGCGCCTTTCAGCGGTGAGGCGGAAGATCGCCTGGCCGATGACCTCATGGCGGGCATCGACCCTCTGACGGGGCATACGATTGCGCTCGGTGCGTTGGTGGACGACGACACGCGGCAGACCCATCTCGTCCTCGCGGTCCACCATGCTGTGTTCGACGTCTTGTCGTTCGCCATTGTGGCGGAAGATCTTGGCGACCTCTTGCTGCGCAAGGCTGACAGCCTGCAAGACACCACCACCACATGGTCATACTGGGCAAGCACTGTGGCGGAGCGGGCCGCAGCGGCCTCGGACGAGATCGATTACTGGCGCGCCGTGTGTGAGGCGGCCAGCAGGTCGTCCGCCCTGTCCGAGGCGGGGCCAGCTGCGGGCAACTGCGAAGGCAATGTTGCAGAGCGCCGTCACCACCTTGCCTGCGGGCCCTTGTTTGAAGCGCTCGCAGCGGGGTATGGCCTGCGCGCCCATGAGAGCGCCTTTGCCCTTGTGGCGCGCGCTGCTGTGGAATGGGCACAAAGCGCCGTCGCGTTCGACCTTGAAGGGCATGGCCGTCAGTCAGCCGACCAACAAATCGATCTGTCCCGAACCGTCGGCTGGTTCACTGCGCGATACCCGTTCGTCGTGCCTGACGGTGGCGAGGGGGACCTTCGCGCCTTCATCATCGACCTGAAGGAACGCCTGCGGGGGGTCCCCAATCAGGGCGTTGGCTACGGGCTGCTGCGCTACGGCGCCACACGGGAAGACGCCACGTTGATGGTGGACCCGCCGGTTTCCTTCAACTTTGTCGGCGAACTCGGCCAGTTCGGCAGCGGCGCGGTTGATCTTGTGCGGGTGGGGGCGGGGCAGGAACGCGCGCCCTCGGCAAGGCGCCGCCATGCGGTGACGGTGGACTGTTGGCTTGATGAGGGGCAGCTTGTGTTCTCCTGCCGCTTTGCCCCCGGCATCGCCGAGTCGGCCATCAGCGATTTCCTGTCGCGTCTTGAGCAAGTGTCCTCTGAACTTATCACCGCTGCGAACACTGGCGGCACCGTTTACACACCGTCCGACTTCTCGGGGATCGACTTCTCACAGGATGAACTTGATCAACTTGCCGCCGATCTTGATGGTCTTGCAGAAACGGATTAGCGCCCTGTCCTTGGGGTCGAAGACTTAAGGTGTCGGGCCGGAGCCTGCCAGCAACGCCTCGAACGTCACCGCTGTGATGTGGACCGGAAGGCGCGGGCCCTGCCATGCAAGGGCAAGAACGTGTGGCCTTTCCCCCAGGACCGTCTGGTGAAACTGCCACGTCGATGGGTCGCCGAGGGCAGGATCGAAGAAGTGCACGCTGATCGGTTTGAGCGTGAACGCGAAAGCGTCAAGCGGCTGCGTCAGCCCAAGACCTCTTGCTTTGACGTAGGCCTCTTTCAAAGTCCACAGGCGAAAGAAGCCGAGCGGGCGCTCCGCCGGCTCCATGCGGGTCAGCAAACGGCTTTCGGGGCAAGCAAAGTAGTGGTCGGCAAGATCGAGCGGCGCAGGATCGGCCACAGGCTCAACATCGACCCCAAGGTCCACACAATGGCTGACCGCGCAGGCCACCAGCCCATCGCAATGGGAGAGGTTGAAGTGCGGGCTTTGGGGCTCAGCCACGTGGGGTTTGCCGAAAGCGCCATCCTGGAAGGACCAGTCTTGCGGGGCGTGCCGGCCTTGGGTGGCCGCGCTCAACATGAGGCGTTTTAGGGCATGGGCAGCGCCGAACTGGCGTCGGTGCCGCTCGAACACGAAGGCCTCGGCCCGTTCGCTCTCCTTGGCATCAAGGAGTGCAGCAAGGTGTGGCCAGCTCTCCTCTGAAATGGTCTGCAGCGTTACTGTCCAAACGGCAATGCCCCGTGCGCTTTTGGCACCCGGTCCCGCCGGTTCATCCGTCATGGGTCTGGCGCGCGGGCCGCCTCACCTTCACCCCTAGTGCACTTTGGTGAGATGGCGTGTCACACGGTCGGCCATCGCATCGAAGACATGGAAAAGGGTCGGGATCAGGAAGATGCCAATGAGGGCTGCGGCGAGCATGCCGAAAAGGACCGGCACGCCAACGGCCACCATCGACGCCGCACCAGGGCCCGTTGCAATGGCGAGTGGAACAAGGCCGGCGATGAAGGCGACCGACGTCATCATCACTGGCCGAAAGCGCAGCCGTGCGCCCATCAAAGCAGCCTCTCGCGAACTCAGCCCATTCCCTTTCGCATCAAGCGTGAAGGACACCATCAGGATGGCGTTTTTCGCCGCAAGGGCAATCAGCACCACCACGCCGATCTGTGCGTAGATGTTGAACGCCAGTCCCATGACATCAAGGCCGTAAAGGGCGCCCATCACCGCGACCGACACAGACAGGAGCACCGGCACAGGCACAATCCAGCTCTCGTAAAGGCCGACGAGGAAAAGGTAGGCAAAGAACACCGCAAGCGCGAGAACGATCTCGGTGCGCCCTTCGGACTGCTTTTCCTGCAAGGCCTGTCCGGTCCACTCGAAACTGTAACCGTCCGGAAGCTCCTGTGCCGAGAGCGCCTCCATGGCGGCAATGGCCGCGCCAGTGCCCACCTCCGGTGCGGCGGCAAGATTGATGGAGATGGACCGGCCATTGTCGTAGCGGGCGATGGCGCGCGGCCCAAGCTCAATGGTTGCCGATGCGATGGTGGACATGGGAATCATGTCACCGTTGGAGGAGCGCATGTTGAGGCGCAAGATGTCGTCGATGTCGGCGCGCGCGTCGGCCTCCGCTTGCATCTGCACTGTCCAGCTTCGCCCGAACAAATTGAAATCGTTGATGTAACTGCCGCCCAGCATGACCTGCAGCGTTGTGAACACGCTGGTGAGGTCGAGCCCCAACTCCTGGGCACGCTGGCGGTCGAGGTCGAGGTTGACCCGCGGTGTCTGCAGCCCCGCAACGGCAAAGGCTGACGCGATTTGCGGCAGTTGGTTGGCCTCCAGCGTGAGGTGCGCGGCGACCTGGCTCAATTCACCAACGCTTTGCCCCGCGTTCGCCTCGAGCACGTATTCAAGCCCGCCGACCCGGCCAAGGCCTGAGATGGCGGGCGGGTTGACGGGAATAAAGGTGGCGTCCGGTAAGGGAGCAAGCGCGGTACGCAACCGCTCCACCGCTGCGAACGCCGACAAGTTTTCGTCCCGCCGGTCCGCGAACGGCTTAAGCTGTACGAAGAACACGCCGGCATTGGGGGCAGGCCCCCCAAGAATGAAGTCGATCCCCACCACGGTTGCCACAGCGGCAACGGCAGGGTCTTGAAGAATGATCGGCTCAGCTGTCGCCGCGGCCGCGGTTGTGCGCTCCAACGATGCGGCGGCCGGCAAGGACATGACCACGTAAATACTGCCCATGTCTTCGGCAGGGATGTAGCCGCGCGGGACGGTCTCAAGCAGGCGCTCACCGAAGACGCCCACAGCCACAAGAGCGATGAGGGCAACGAACGCCACCTTCAGGAGGAGCCTGACGATGGCGCTGTAGCCGGCCGTCAATCCGCGCACCGTTGCCGTGATCGGCCGCACCAGCGCCACTGGCTTGCCTGGCCGCAAGATGGCTGCCGCCAGGGCTGGCGAAACCGTCAGCGCCATGATGGCTGAGATGATGACCGCCGATGAGACAGCGATGGCGAATTGTCGAAACAAGACCCCAGTGGACCCCGGCAAAAACGCCACGGGCACGAACACGGACAAAAGAACAAGCGTAATGGCAATCACCGATGGGGTGATTTCGCGCATGGCTTTTTCTGTGGCGTCGTGGGGGGACAGGTCCGGTTCTTCTTCCATCACCCGTTCGACATTTTCGACCACCACAATGGCATCATCGACCACAATGCCGATGGCAAGGACCAGCGCCAGAAGGGTGATGGTGTTCGCCGACGATCCCAGCGCCGCCATGATGGCGAAGGCGCCTATGATGGAGATGGGCGCCACCACCAGAGGGATGAGTGTTGCGCGGAACCGGCCCAGAAACACGAAGACCACGAACGATACCAACGCAAAGGCGATGAGCAGCGTTTCGACCACCGTCTCGATCATCGCGTTGACGAACTCAGCCGTGTCGATGATCTTGACCACCTCCACCCCGTCGGGCAGTTCGCTCCGCAAGGCGTCGAGCTGCGCCTCAGCCGCTTGCGCGACCGTGACTGCGTTGGCGTCAGAGGACATGAAGATGCCGATGGCCACCGCCGGTTGGCCGGCAAAGAGGGCCGAAACGGAGGAGTCGCGGGCACCAAGTTCCACCCGTGCCACGTCCGCAAGGGTGACTGTGCCTTGCGATTGATCGGCAAGCAGAATGATGTTTCCAAACGCCTCTTCGGTGGAAAGCCGGCCTTGTGTCGTCACCGAAAGCTGTTGGGTTTGGCCGGGAGGGGCGGGAGCGCTGCCGATGGTGCCGGCCGCGGCTTGTAGGTTTTGTGAGGCGACAGCAGTGGCGGCATCGTCAGCCGTCAAGCCGAGGGAGGCCATGCGCTCCGGCTCCAGCCACACCCGCATGGCGTAGTCTCGCTGACCGTAGATGACGGTGGACCCGACCCCGTTGATGCGCTGGAACTCGTCCAAAATGTTGAGACTGGCGTAGTTGGACAAGAAGAGCTCGTCACGCTGCCCATCCTTCGAGTAGAGCACGTAGACGAGGAGAAGATCGTCGCCCAACTGTGTGACGGTGATCCCGTTCTGGCGTACCTCCGACGGCAGGATGTTCTGCACCTGTTGTATTCGGTCCTGCACGGCCACTGAGGCGAGCGAGGGGTCTGTGCCCACATCGAACGACACGGTGAGGGTGTAGCTGCCGTCGTCGTTCGACAGCGAGCTCATGTACACCATGCCTTGCACACCGTTGACGGCGAGCTCCAGAGGCTGGGCCACCGTTGCTTCCACCACATCGGCGCTGGCGCCGGGGTAGGATGTGGTGACGTTGATGGTGGGAGGGGCGATGGACGGATACTGGGCGATGGGCATGCGGGAGATGGAGAGCGCGCCAATCACCACCACCAACAGCGCCAGAACGATGGCAAGTCGCGGCCGGCGGACAAAGGGGCCGGAGAGCACGGTGTCCGTGGCCTAGTTCGCGGCGGCGTCGTCGGGCCCTGCCGCGTTCTCAGGCTTAGCCGCAGCGGTCTCCAAAGCCCCGTCTTGCGGTGTGTCGAGCCCGTTCGGGGACGGTGCCGTCTTTGCCGATGGGGCGGTCCCGCCAGCGGTGGGGGCTGCGGAGGGTGTGCCGGGCGGTGAGGTTGTCGCCTTGGGCGTTGCCTCATGCGGTGTGACGCGGCTTCCAGGGCG
>JBCDCF010000045.1:0-12004 GCA_039182345.1 Pseudomonadota bacterium | reverse complement strand
CTTCAGTTCGTCACCAATGAAATCACCAGGATCGGGAGTGTCGCTGACTTGCTATTCCAAGAAGGTAACGACGTGATCCTTGAGTTCAACGGCAAGCAAATCACCTTTGAGAATACGCTCGTGGAGAGTTTCTCAACAGATGATTTTCTACTCGCCTGAGCCAATCCGTTTCTGAAGGCGCTGGGTCTCGGCGTGATGCACTTAGCGCCTTCGAGGACCGCGAACCTCACTGAAATGGAATCGCGTCTAAGCCACCGTCACACATGCGTGGCGGTGGCCCAGAAAGCCGACAGGGCGTTTGTGCCGCCATCGCCATGCATGCCGATCTACCCACGACCAACCTTGGACCAGCTGGGTCTACGGGGCGCCGCTCGGAAGGCGAGCGTTTCGCCTATACAGGCGCAATACCGTTGACGTTGAGAAAGACCGCGTAAAGAGAGCTTGTCCCACAGATAAAAATACGGTTGAGCTTTGATCCTCCAAAGCACACGTTTGCGACCATCTCAGGGATCAAGATCTTGCCGATGAGCCGCCCATCTTGGGCGAGGCAATGGACGCCATCGACCGCAGAGGTCCAGATCCGACCATCACGGTCGACCCGGAAACCGTCGAACACCCCTGCAGTGCATGTGGCAAAGACCTCGCCGCCGGACAGCGTGTTCTCGGCCGTGACGGTGTGACGGCGGATATGCTTCGGCCCATCCGAAGCATGGGTGACCCCTGTATCGGCGATATAGAGAAAGTGTTCGTCGGGCGAGAAGGCGAGGCCGTTTGGTTTCACATAGTCATCCGCAACCTTTGTGACAGTGCCTTCCGGGTCTATGCGATAGACATGGCAGCCGCCGATCTCGCTCTCAGCGCGGTCACCTTCATAGTCCATGAGGATGCCGTAAGAGGGGTCGGTAAACCAGACCGACCCGTCCGATTTCACCACAACGTCGTTTGGAGAGTTGAGACGCTTTCCTTGAAACCGGTTGGCAAGGGTTCTCACGCGGCCGTCGAACTCTGTACGAGTGACACGGCGTGTCAGATGCTCGCACGTGATGAGCCGACCCTGGCGATCCACAGTGTTGCCGTTGGCGTTGTTGGATGGGGCCCGGAAGACGGCGACGGAACCGTCGCACTCGTCCCAGCGCAGTAGACGGTTGTTTGGAATGTCCGACCAAACGAGGGTTCGCTGCGGTGCAAGCCACACCAGGCCTTCGCTCCATCGTGCGCCGCTCCAAAGTCGTTCGATGCGGGCGTGACCGATGAAGAGGCTTGCAAACTCTGGTTCGATCACCTCAAAGCCGGTGCCTTCGATCACGCCATACACGGTCGATCAGTCTTCAACCGTGTGGCGTTTGACCCCCCAGCCAATGGGTCGACGACTGTTGCCGGGGTGCGTCGGATCAGGTCCCCAGATGGCTTGGTAAGTATCCATGGCATATCCTCGGCGCTGGAGAAGTAAAACGGCAATTGCCAAACCAACCCACCACACAGCCAATGCAAGCCACATCCAGCGCGGAGCATTGGCTTCCCACATCCCCAGAACCAGCGCGGCGAGGGCGAGCGCAATCAACAGGGTCCCTATGGTCTTGTGTGCGAGCTCAAACGCGACACGCCGCCGGGTCATGTCGTAGTGGTCACCGCGCAGGCTCCCATCCGGGGCAGGTGCCGTCGGGCCGCCCTTGGTCCCTCGGAAGATGCCGAGGACGATCTGTAGAGTGGCGAGCACCACGACCGTGTACCCGATGAGGGCGTGGCCACTCCCGCCTAAAGAGAACGGCCAGATGAAGGCGACCCCGGCGATGGTCATCACGGTAACGGTGGAGAGGCCGATCCAGTGGGTGCGCCACCACAGCTTGCTGTCGAGCACGGTCGGCCAGTTCTGCCAGGGCAAGACCTTGAAAAAGCGTGCGACGATCACCGCCAATGGCGCGATGATACCCCAGCCGAGCATCATGATCCTGCCATGCCAGGAGACGGCCCAGGTGACCGCGTGGATCCGATCCGCATCGATGGGCGCGGCCAGCCACTCCACCATCAGCCCTTGACCGCACCCGCCGTCATCCCGGTGATGATTTGTCGGCTGGCCAACAGCGTGAAGATGATGGGTGGGATCGCAAGCAGCATCCCCGTTGCCATGATGACGCCCCACTCGACATTGAACTCGCTCATGTTGTTCACGATAAGGATTGGGACAGTCTTCGTATCGCGATCAGAAAGTGCAGAGGCCAGAAGGTATTCGTTCCAGGCGATGCGGAAGGTGAAGATGGCGGCGGCTGCAAGGCCAGGTTTGATCAGCGGCAGGACGATGCGGAAGAACACGCCGAACGGGCCGGCGCCATCCACCCGTGCGGCTTCCTCTAAGGAGCGCGGCACCTGAATGATGAAGCTTTGCAAGATCCAGATGACGAACGGCAAATTCATCGCCACGTAGACCAAGATGATGCCGCTGTGGGTTCCGGCGAGACAGACGTCGCCGCGGCCGCCGAAGGTCTCACGCCACCAAGCGCCGACAATTGTCGCACGATCGATGCAGAACTCGTTGTTCCACAGGCCGAAAACGGGAACGAGGAGGACAGCTGGCGGTACCATGCGCACGAGCAGCGTGGTGAGCGAAACCGTGTCGCGTCCCATAAAGCGGAAGCGCACCAGGGCATAGGCCGCCATGCAGCCGATGACCAAGGTGAGGACGGTCGACACCAAGGTGATGATGATGGAGTTGATGAAGGCGCCACCGAACTTCAGGGCACAGAAATCAAGATGTTTTGGGTCGTACGGGAGAATGTCGCAAAGGGCTGTTTCGTAGTTCTGGATGGTCGGCAGGAACAGCAGTCCGGTCGTACCGCCGATGATGTCCACGTCCAGTTTGAAGCTGTTGACGAACATGAGGAGGACAGGGCCCACAGACATCACCGCGAGTGCGGCAAGAAGGGCATAGAAGGCCGGGTGTTGCTTATCCGTGGTGGCCATTATTCGGTGTCCTCTGCGGCAGCACGCAGTCGGTTTGCGCGGCGCTCCTGCCAGCGGGAGAAGCCGAACATGGTCATCGTCAGCATGAGAAGCAGGATCAGAAGGTAGTTGGACATGGCGGCCGCAACGCCGAGCTCGCGAAACTCCGTGGCGGTTCGCGAGATGCGTAAGGCGAGAATTTCTGTCGACAGGCCAGGTCCGCCTTCGGTCATGACGAGGATGACTTCGAGAACCTTGAAAGCATCGATCAGGCGCAACAGGGCGGTGACGATGAGAACCGGCATCATCAAGGGCAGCTTGATGTGGATGATCTGCTGCCAGCCGTTTGCCCCGTCAATGCGAGCGGCCTCTAGGGCCGAGCGCGGTAGGCTTTGCAGGGCAGCCAGAGAGAGGATGAAGATGAAGGGCGTCCACTGCCAAATATCGGCAATAATGACGGACAGCAACGCGTTCTGTCCCAGCCAATCCACGCCGGGCAGGCCAATTCCTTCTAGGCCGCGATTAAAGGAACCGACAGTGGGATGGTACATGTAGCGCCAGATGAGGCCAACCACGACAGGCGCGATCATCATTGGAAGGATGAAGAGGGTGCGCAGAAAGCTCATCCCTCTGATGTTGCGGTCTAGCAGAAGGGCGAGCCCGACACCGAGGATCATTTCGGCCGTGACACAGGTGAGGGCGAACTTCAGTGTCACCCACATGCTTTCGCGAAAGGCAGGGTCGCCCAGAAGGGTGATATAGTTGCGGGCGCCGACGAAATCGGCCTCACCAATGGTTTGGCTCGGCGACCAATCGCGAAAACTGCCCCACATCATGAAGCCGAGTGGATAAAGCAGGGCAATCGCCATAATCACGGCGGCTGGCGCCAAGAACAGGTATGGCGTCAACCTGTTGGCAAGACGCAGGCCCTTGCGCCCTCGCTGGGTGCGTTCGATGTTGGGTGGGGCGAGCGTGGTGGACATGGCGTTGCCTTGCGCTTCAGCGCGGGACGAGGGGACGGGCGAACCCGCCCCCGGCGCCGGTTACTGCTCTTGCCAAGTGTAGTAGCCAGCGTCTTCCATGACGCCGCGGGTGCGCTCAGCGACACCGTCGAGGGCCTCTTTCGGGTCAAGATCTTCGGTCAAAACCCGCGAGAGGGTGGTGCCGAGATCGGCGTTGATCTTGCCCCATACGGGGATAATCGGCCGCCAGTCGGGGTCGGCATGCTTCAATGCTTCGCCGAAGGTTGCCATGTGCGGGAACTTCTCCAGGACGTCCGGATCTTCGTGGGTGGAGAAGCGCGAGGGGTTGCCGCCGGCGAGGGCGACCAGCTTGTCACCATGCTTGGACGTCAGCCATTGCATGAGGAGGAAGGCGGCTTCCTTGTTTTCGGCATTTTTCGGAATGGCGATCCCGAAGCCGCCGGTTTGGCTGCCGCGGCGTACGCCTTCGGGGTGCATGGCCCAGCCGACTTGGCCGACCACCTGGCTCTTGGAAGGGTCGTCCACCTGGCCGGCGACGACGGTGGTGTCCAAGAACATGGCGGTATCGCCTGACAGGAAGGACCCCAGTGCCTCACCGAAGCCAAAGGTGGTTGCCCCTTCTGGCCCGCAGTCCACGATAGTTTTCAATGCATTGGCGGCTTCCACGCCCGCTTCGTTGTTGACGATGGGCGTCCACTCATCATCGAAGATGCGGCCGCCGAGGGGGGCGAGGTGGAGCAGGAAGGCGTGCGCGGCGTGGTGGCCTGATGCGGCGCGTGAGGCGACACCGCCCATGCCGGGTTCAAGCTCGGGGATCTTGCAGGCAAGTTCCAAAAGCTCGTCATAGGTTTCGGGAACCTTGAGGCCGTGCTTTTCGAAGATGTCCTTGCGGTAGCCGAGAATGGAGGTTTCGGATCCGAACGGGATGCCGAACAGTGAGCCGGTCTTGCCTTCCAAGTACCCTTTGTCACCGCCGGCAAAGCCGATGTTGTAGACATAGCCGTCGATGAGGTCCGCGGAGTCGTAGCGCGGATCGCTCAATTTTGGGTTCATGAAGTATTTTGCAAGATTTTCCAGCTGGTCGGCGTAGACATAGTCTGCCTTGGAGAAAACCACGTAGGCGATGAGGTCGTACTCGCCGAACTCCTGTGCCAGTTCGAGGGTTTGCCGTTCGCGCATCTTGAGGTAGGGGAGCTGATCGACTTCGACCTCAATGCCGGTCTCTTTGGTGAACTCCGGCAGCACCTTACGCACGGCGTCGTAGTGCGGGTGGGCCGGGAAGTTGACCACAAGGGTCGTGCCCTCATAGTCGGCGTAAGGATTGGCGAGCGCTGAGCCGGCCAGGACCACTGCGGCGGCCGCGCCGAGCGCTGTTTTCTTCAACGACAACATGCTTCCTCCAGTCTTTTGTTGTTTAGAGTGCTGCTTCGGTTTCACGATCGAAGAGGTGCAATCGCTCTGGGTTGACGGCAAACGTGAGCGTTTGTCCGACCGTGATGGGGGATTCGGAGGTGACCTCCACGGTGACTTTCGCCGCTCCGCATTCGCACAGCAGAACCGATTGGGCTCCGACGTATTCAACCACCAAAACTCTGAGCGAGATGGCGCGGTCGGCGGGGGCATCGGGGATGTGGTCAAGGTCTGACGGACGCACGCCTACGATGACGTGCCGCTTGTCTTGCTGGGCGATGGCGTGTGCTTTCTCCGGCGGGAGACGGAAGGAAAAACCCGCACCCTCGACAAAGACGCTGTCGCCTTCCGATTGGAGTTCTCCGTCCAGGAAGTTCATGGGCGGGGTGCCGAGAAAACCTGCCACGAACTTGTTCTTCGGCCGCTTGAACAAGTCTTCCGGTGCACCCTCTTGCTGGATGAAGCCGCCGTGCATGACGACAATGCGGTCGGCCAATGTCATCGCTTCGATCTGATCGTGCGTGACGTAGATCATGTTTCGCTGCACGCGCTGGCGCATCAAGGCCAGTTCAGCGCGCATCTGTCCGCGCAGTTTGGCGTCAAGGTTGGACAAAGGTTCGTCGAACAAGAACAGTGAACTGTCCTTGGCCAGCGCGCGGGCCATGGCAACGCGTTGGCGTTGGCCGCCAGACAACTCCCCAGGCTTGCGGTGCAAGAAGTTGGTGAGGCCGACAATCTCGGCCACTTCGCGGACTTTGGCATCGATCTCGGCCCGTGGCCTTCGCTGCAGTCGGAGGGCGAAAGAAATGTTCCGCGCCACATTCATGTGGGGGTAGAGCGCGTAGTCTTGGAACACCATCGCGAGGTCGCGGTCTTTAGGCTCTAAATGGCTGACGGGTGCGCCATCCACGTAGATTTCGCCGTCGGAGACGCTTTCCAAACCGGCAACCATCCGCAGCGTTGTTGATTTGCCGCAGCCCGATGGGCCGACGAGCACGGTGAACTCGTTGTCGGCCATGGTGAGCTCGATCCCGTGCAAGACCTCAACGGTTCCATAGCGCTTGACGAGCTTTTCCAAATGAATGGTCGGCATTCCGTCCCCGCTCGGTCCCTGCGCCGTTCGTTGTTATGGCTGGTCTAGAAAGATCAGCGCATTGTTACCGGTCACACTGCCTGATTGTGACCGGTAACACAACAGCAGAAACGGCGGATCCCGCTGGACCCAACTTAGCCGGTGATCCGCCGCGTGCTGTCGCGCAAGTCAGGCTGGGCGCCGACGGAGATGTCGATGCGTGCAGAAACCTCCGCCGTCCCACTCAACGCATGGGCAATCAGCTTGCCGGCCTCGACGCCAATGCGCCACGGGTCCACAACAACCGTGCTGATGGTGGGGGATGCGAAGCGCGACACCTCGAAGTTGCCAAAGCCTGCGACACCGATGTCGGCGGGGACAGCCACATCTCGCCCTTTGAGGGCGGAAATCACGCCGAACGCCGGCATGTCGGAGACGCAAAAGATGCAGTCGGTGTCCGGATAGGTGTCGATCAGTTCTGGCAGAGCCGCCGCACCGTCTTCGATGGACAGGGGCGGCTTGCCCCAGCGCACCAGCCGATGAGCGGAAAGGCCGGCAGCTTCCATCGCCTGGCGAAAGCCTGCACGGCGTTCTGCCCCACGGGTCCAGTCATCATCGGCTTCGCCAAGGAAGGCGATGGTCCTGTAGCCTTGTGCGATGAGAACGCGTGTCATCTCGGCAGCCGCCTCACGGTTGGAGAAGCCGATGGTGTGGCCGATGGGGTCGTCCGGCCGTTCCCAGATTTCTACGACAGGCACCTGCGCGGCGCTCAGAAGGCGGACGGTTCTGTCCGAGTGGCCGTCGTAGGACAGAACGACGGCCTCGGGCCGCCGCCTCAGCATGGTCTCGACAAGCTTTTCCTCGCGCTCCTCGTCGTAGGCGGTATGTCCCACCAGGATTTGTCTGCCGATCGCCTCGATTTCGATGGTCAAGGCTTGGACGGTGCGGGCAAAGTGCAGGTTGTTGAGGGATGGGACCAGGACAGCCACAAAGCCGGAGCGCTTCGTGGTGAGGCTTCCGGCCATCTGATCGGGCACGTAGTCGAGGTCGCGCACCACCTTCAGGATGCGTTCGCGGGTTTCCTGAGCGACGGAGCTGTTTTCCCTGAGGGCGCGCGACACCGTCATGCGCGACACGCCCGCCGCACGGGCAACATCGCGCAATGTGACATTGCTTGGCCCGGTCTTGCCCACGCGCCACACCCCCGAAAGCCCCTTCAATGCCGAGAGCCTACGGTTGGTTGCCGCCTGGCACAATTGAGGAGATTGACGGCGCCGACCATCGCAAGGGGCGCACACCCTGCGGCGATGATGCCAAACGTCCCTCGCGCCGGATGCCGCAGAGCGACGGCGCGGCGCTTATCAGCTCCCTACTGGCGGGGGAGGGCGAGGACGGACGCGGGCACGGTGAGACCTTCGCGCGCTGCCTTGGCACGGGCGTCTTTGCGGCGGGAGCCTGGCAACCGCGCATCGGGCTGTGCGGCGTAGGCGGTTACAATCTTGGCCAGGTGTTCGGCGCTGCCACCGGCGCGGGCGGGGTCAATGGCGATGATCATCTGGCCGACCGAAGGCGGTCCACCGTCGGTATTGAGGAACGATGAGGCCTCAAAGGAATAGTGTGCGCCTGTGACGCCGGCCGCCAAGATGTCCACCATCAAGGCAAGCGCCACCCCCTTAGCATCTCCCATCGGGACCATGGTGCCGGAAAGGGCGGCCTTTGCATCCGTCGTTGGATTGCCGTCTGCATCAAGCGCCCATCCTTCGGGGATCGGGGTGCCGTCCTGCGCCGCCTTCACGATGTTGCCCCGCGCGACCTTGGAGACCGACATGTCGACCACCACGACGTCTGCACCGCAAGGGGCGGCGAACGCGATGGGGTTGGTGCCGAAAAGGGCTTTGGACCCGCCCCAAGGTGCGATGGCTGGCGGGGTGTTAGCAAACATCATCGCCACCAACCCTTTGTGGGCGAGCGCCTCCACAGGATGACCCAGGGCCCCGCAATGGTGGGAGCGGCTGATGGCGGCCATGGCAAGGCCGTGGGTGGAGGTGAGGCCGGGCAACGCGGCAAGGGCTGCGTCAATGGCGGGGTAGGCGAACCCGTGGGCCGCATCCACGCGCAGGATTGCCCCGTCCGCCTCGGTCTTCGGCACGGCGTACCCGTCCACCTTGCCGCAATTGGACTGGGCGACGTAGGTGGGCACGCGCGAAAAGCCGTGGCCTTTGAGGCCTTCTGCCTCGGCCGCGACCAGTGCCGCGGCGACGGACGCTGCATTGTGGTCAGATGTGCGATGCGCTTGGAAGATGGACTCAAGAAGGGCGCGGCATTCAGTCAGGCTTTGCGTGGTCATATGACGTGAAGGGACAGGACCGCGACGCAGAAGATCAAAAGCGCCAGCGTGCCCGTCAGAGCGATAATCACAGGGTGCCACCCCACCTCCGCAATGTCGCGCAAGGACGTTGTGAGGCCGACGGCGGCCACCGCGGTGATGAGGCACCAGCGTGAGAGCTCCACCAGCGTATCGCGGATCACATCGGGCAAAATGCCTGTGGAGTTGACCGCCACGAGGATGGCGAAAGCGATGGCAAAGCCGGGGATCGGAAGCTCCGCACGGCTTCCCTCTTCGGCCGATGCTTTGCGTTCGGCAGCAAAGATGTAGGACACGATGAGGACCGTCGGCAAAAGCATGGCAACACGCATCAGCTTGACGATGGTCGCCGTCTCCCCCGCCTCGTCGGAGACGGCAAAACCCGCGCCCACCACCTGCGCCACATCATGGATGGTGGCGCCGATCAAAATGCCGATCTCGCGATCGGTAAAGCCGATGGCTTTGAAGAGGGCCGGATAAAGGACCATGGCGACGGTTGAAAGCGTCGTCACCGCCACGACGGTGAAGATGGTGTTGCGTTCGTGATCCTTGTGGCGCGGCAACACCGACGACAGGGCGAGCGCTGCAGAAGCCCCGCAGATGGCGGTGGCCCCGCCGATCAAGGTGCCAAGTTTGGAGGTTTCGCCCTGTACCCGTGCGGCAATGAGGGCGGCGGCAATGGTGAGCGCGATCCCGGCAAGGACGAGACCGACAACACCCGCACCAAGGCCCACCACGTCCGACACGGCAATGCGCAGGCCGAGGAGCGCGACACCGATGCGCAGGATCTTTTTGGACGAGAATTTGATGCCCGGACCCGCGCGCTGGCCTTCCGACAAAAAGGCGAGCGCCATGCCGATGAGAAGGGCCATCAGCATGACCGGCCCGCCATAGTGGTCCGCAACGAAGCCGGCCGCCGCTGCCACCGTGAGCGCCAAGAGGATCCCTGGCGCCACCGTTCGGACCTTGGCTAAAGCGCCGGGTGCACCCGTTTCGGCACGCGACGGCTTGTCTTCGGCGGTCTCGACCATTCGTGCGTGGTCAGGCGCTGCGATAAAGTTTGGTCATCACGAACTCGCGGTGTCCGAGGGCTTCCGCAGCGGTGTAGCGCCCATTGGCCGTGCGCACCACCATGTCGATGAGGGCATCGCCTGCGCTGGAGATGGTCATGTCGCGGCGCAGGATGCCTGAGACGTCCACATCCACGTGCTCGCTCATGGTGCGAACGGTTCGCGGATTTGCGGTGAGCTTGACCACAGGCACGATGGGATTGCCGATGATGTTGCCCTGACCGGTGGGGAAGGTGTGCACCACGTAACCGCCTGCGGCCATGAGGGTCACGCATTCCGCCGCCGCCGAGGAGGTGTCCATGAAGTAAAGGCCGGGGCCGGACGCTGGCGCCTCGGCCGGCTCCAAGATATCGACGTAGCGGCAGTCGCGCCCGATCTTTTCAAGATTACCAAGTGCCTTTTCTTCGATGGTGGTGAGGCCGCCTTCGATGTTGCCCTTGGTGGGTTGGCTTTCAGACAGATCATCCACGGCGTGGGCAAAGATGACATCGTCCTGATAGGCTTTCCACATTTTGTACCAGCGCTCGCCCACCTCCGCGTTGATGGCGCGCTCCTTGCAGATATGCTCTGCACCGGTGATCTCGGAGGTTTCGCCAAAGCAGCCGTAAATGCCGCGGGGAATCAGCTTGTCGTACATATTGCCGACGGTGGGGCAGGAGCCGAGGCCTGTGGTGGTGTCACTCTCGCCGCACTTGGTGGACACCCACAGTTCGTTGATGTCGCAGGTTTCGCGCTGCTTCTCGCTTGCCCAGTGGACGAACTCCTTGGCGGAGCGGGAGGCATCCATGATGGTTTTGAGGTCGCCGTTCTGCTCGATGGAGAACGCTGCGACGGGCTTTCCCGTCTCCGCGATGCCGTCAGCGATGCGGGACGTCCAGCCGGGCTCAATGCCGATCACCACGCAGGCGGCGACATTCGGGTTCGCGCCTGTGCCGATCATGGTGCGGAAGTGCAGGTCCAGATCGGGGCCAAACTGAAGGCGGCCATAGGCGTGTGGCAGCGCCAGGGTGCCTTTGATGTTGTTGGCCACCGCCTCGCACGCGGCGTTGGAAATGTCGTCCACCGGTAGGATGGCGACATGGTTGCGGACACCGACACGGCCGTTTTCGCGACGGTAGCCGAGAAAGGAATCGGGAAGGGCCATGGTTTTTGCCTCCTACCAGCGCTTGGTCTTCAGATTGTGAACGTGGACGTGCTCGCCCGCCTTCACGGTGCGTACGAATTTGCCAATGTCTTCACCGTACTTGATGGCAGTGTCCCCTTCGGACAGGTCAGTCAAAGCCACCTTGTGGCCGATGGGCACATCATGGTGCACGGTGACCTCGAATGTTGAGTCGTCCACGGTGACGACGCCGTGGGCTTTGGTGCCGGCCTTCAAGTCCTCCACCACCACGACCGCGACGTTGTCCTCGTGATCGTGCTTTAGAACGTGCGGCATGTTCGCCATCCTTGGCGCTCCTCTTTCTGCTTCGCCGGGGCGCTAATCGCGTACGGCGAGGATGATCTTGGCATGTTCGACGCGGCCGGCCCGCAGGTCGGCAAACGCCGTGGTGCCGTCGGAAAGGTCTCTGATCTCACACCATTGGAGCGGCCCGAGACGGCCATCGGCAATGGCCTCCAACGTGTCGGCAAATTCGCGCGCTGTGTAGGTGTAAGCGCCCACGAACGTCACTTCCTGGAGCGTCGCGCGCCGGGTGTCGAGGCCTGGCTCAGCGTTGGCAAGACCCACGTGGACCACCACACCGCCCGGCCGCACCAACTGGGATGCCTGGGCGCGGGACCGGCCGGAGCCATAGGCGTCCACCACGGTGTCGGGCGACAGGCGGTCGGCGGCTTCAGGCGTAACAGCTTCAAAAGGACCGGCCGCCTCGATGCTTGGCCAGCGGACGGTGTTGGGCTCCACGATGATCGCGCCAGGCGCACCGTGCGCCACAAGGGCAAGGGCGCTCGCAAGGCCGATGGCGCCGCCGCCGAGCACCAGGGGACGCCGATCACCGGACTGGGACGACAGCGGCGTTTCGCCGTGGCGTTCGGCAAGGCGGGCGGCATGCCACCCACAAGCGAGCGGCTCGGTGAGAGCGGCGACCTCAAGGGGCAGGGTGTCGGGCACAACAAGAAGGTTGCGCTCCGGCAGGCGGATCACCTGGGCGAACGCCCCCTCTCGCGG
>JBCDCF010000044.1:0-12009 GCA_039182345.1 Pseudomonadota bacterium | reverse complement strand
TCCATGCAGGCGCGGTTGGAAGACGCCGTGCGCTGACCATTCCTTGGTGGGAGACAACACGGAGACGCGATCCATGACAGGCAGCACCGGAACGGCGCGCACCGACCACCCGTTCACACAGGCCGAGATCGACGGCTTTCACAAGGACGGGTACGTCATCAAGCGCGGTCTGTTCAGCGCCGAAGAGGTCAAGCACCTCAATCAGACGGTGAATGAGGATCCTAAGATCAAAGAGGCTGTCTATGGTCTTGCCGACAAGTCCGGCGCGACCACCGAACTTGCGCTCTGGCATCATCTTGGCGACGACATGTTTGCTGCCGTCGCCCGGTCCCGCCGGATCGTGGACAACTTGGAGACGGTGATGGGGGGCGAGATGGCCTTCTTTCACTCCAAGCTGACCTTGAAGCGTCCCAAGGTGGGCGGTGCTTGGGAGTGGCATCAGGATTACGGGTACTGGTACCGCAATGGCTACCTGTTTCCGCACATGGCCAGTGTCTTCATCGCGCTGGATCCGTCCACAAAGGAGAACGGTTGTCTGCAGGTGATCAAGGGATCGCACCATCTGGGCCGCATCGAGCATGGCGTCGAGGCGGGGCAGGTGGGCGCCGACACCCTTTATGTGGAACAGGCGCAGAAGCGGCTGGAGACCGTCTTTGCGGAAATGCAGCCTGGCGATGCACTGTTCTTCCACAGCAACACGCTGCACGCGTCATCGGCCAATACATCCGACCGGACGCGCAATGTTTTGCTGTGCTGCTACAACCGCGCCGACAATCCGCCGTTTATGGACAAGCCGAACAACGGTCACACGCCCATCGAGAAGTTGGATGATGGGCGTGTCATGTCCTACGCCAATAAGCCGCTCGATGCGGAGCGGCCGTTCGACCGCGCCATGGTCCAGGCCTAGGTGGGGCGCTGAACGGTGAGTGTTGCGCAGGCGGCCGTTGATGGAGGCGCTCCTGAGGGCAAGCGCGCCCTCAGCGTTTCGCCCCACGCCCGCCGCGGCGGCCTGAAGGCGGGGGAGGGGCGCTTTGGCATCCTCCTCCTGGTGCCGGCGCTGATTGCCTTTGGCGTCGTGGTGCTGTGGCCGTTTGTGCGGGCCCTGTCGCTTTCGCTTTACGAATACACGCTTCAGACGCCCGAACCTGTCTTCGTCGGCTTGCAAAACTTTGCCGATGTTTTGACCAACCCTCAAGTGCAGCAGTCCTTCGTTGTCACGGGCATCTACGTGACGCTTGCGACGACGTTTTCCATCACCCTCGGTCTGGCCTGGGCGCTGATCCTCAACCAACACTTTCGTGGTCGTGCGGCGCTGCGCTCCATTTCTTTGATCCCGTGGATCATGCCCTCGGTGGTGACGGCCTTTCTGTGGGGATGGGTCTTCAACTCCCGCTACGGGCTTCTCAACCACGTGGCGCTCGAGCTGGGGTTGATCGACTTTCCGCAAGCCTGGCTGTCCACCTCGGCGGGGGCGATGGCGGCCATCGTCATCACCAAGGTCTGGCTGTCCATCCCGCTGTTCATGGCATTTTTTCTGGCAGGTCTTGCCTCGCTGGACCGCGAGCAGATCGAGGCGGCGAGGGTGGACGGCGCCGGCAACTGGCCGGTGCTGCGGGACCACATCCTGCCTCACCTCAGACCGGTCCTCCTTGTCGTCATCGTGCTTGGGATGATTGGCAACCTGCAACAGTTCGACACCATCTGGGCACTCACCGCCGGCGGTCCTGTGCGTTCCACAACGGTGCTGTCGGTGGAGGTCTATCGGCGTGCCTTCGAGTCCTGGGACATTGGCATGGCGGCCACCGTCGGTGTGTTGTGGGTCGCAACCATTTTGCCGCCCGCTGCCCTTTACTTGCACCGACTGATGAAGGGCGCTGACTGATGCTCGACCTTTCATCCTGGAGCGCCAAGCTGATCTTCGCTGCTGTGGCGCTGGCCATCGGGTTCTTCTTGTTCTTCCCGGTCTACTGGCTGGTCGCCTCGTCGCTGAAGGCCGATGCTGAATTGTACTCGCTCACGCCTACGCTGTTTCCCACCTCCGTTACGCTGAAGCATTTTGCGACGGCCATCTTTCAGGGTGATCTGCCGCGCCAGTTGAGCAACAGTTTGATCGTGTCGCTCTCGTCCGCCGCCATCAACGCAACGCTTGCGGTGTATGCCGGGTATTCGTTCGCAAAGTATCGCTATGCTGGCCGCAGGCCTGTGATGATTTTCATGCTGTCGGCACAGATGTTCCCGTTCGGACTTTTGCTTATCACCATCTACCCAATGTTCACGTCGTGGGGGCTCTTGGACACGCGATTTGGGTTGATGCTGTCCTACATAGTCTTTGCGCTCCCTGTCGCCACGTACATGCTTTACAGTTACTTCAGCCAAGTCCCCAATGAGTTGATCGATGCGGCGCGGGCCGACGGGGCTTCAGACCTCAGGATCTTCCACACCATCGTGCTGCCCATCTCGATCCCGCCCATCATCACCGTGTTCCTTTATTCCTTCATGTGGTCGTGGAACGACCTCCTTTACTCGCTGACCTTGATCATCTCTGAAGACAAACGGACCATCGGACCAGGCCTGTTGCTCAACTATCTCAATGAATCGAACGCGGACTGGGGCGGGGCTATGGCTGCGTCCCTGCTGGCCGCCTTGCCCGTCGTGCTCGGCTTCATGGCGCTGCAACGCTACTTCATCCAGGGCGTGACCGCGGGGGCCGTGAAATGACGGCGCTGCGTGGTGTGTTCCCTGTCCTGTGCTCGCCATTCACGGACGACGGCGCTGTGGATGTGAGAAGTTTCGAGACGCTCATCGATTTCGTGATGGCCGCGGGCGTCGACGGGTGCGTTTATCCTGGCGTTGCCTCAGAAGTCGAGCAGTTGTCCGTCGACGAGCGCAAGGACATGGTCGTGCGTCTCAGCCGGCGGTTGGATGGACGCATTCCCTTCATCGTGGGTGCCAGTGCGCCTGATCCTGACGCTGTCGCCCGTCACGTCCGACACGGGGCGGACGCCGGCGCTGCCGCAGCCATGGTGATGGCGCCCCTATCGGTGGGAGACGGCGCGGCCGGGCAGATTGCTTTTTTCCAGGCGGCCGCCGGTGATGTGGCTATCCCGCTGATGTTGCAGAACGCGCCCGTTCCCATCGGCGCCGGCCTGTTGCCCGAGACCGTCGCAGAGATCGCACGGGCCGTTCCTGCGATCCGCTTCGTCAAGGAAGAGACGATGCCGTGCGGGCAGAACATTGCGCGCCTTCGCACCGCATGCGGCGACGGGATCGACGGCGTCTTCGGCGGCGGAGGCGGGCGCTACCTCATCGAAGAACTGACCCGCGGGGCGCTGGGCACCATGCCCGCCGCCGAATTTGCCGATGTGCATGTCCGCCTCGCCGCCGCCTGGTATGGCGGCGATGAGGCAGAGGCTCGGCGCATCTTTGGGGCGCTGTTGCCGGCGCTCACCTCGCAGGCCGTGTTTCGCATGGCGCTCACCAAAGAGGTGTTGCGTCGGCGTGGCGTCATCGCCCACACCACGGTGCGCGCGTGGGGCCCGCGCATGGACGGCGATGACCTGAAGGAACTCTCCGCCCTCATCGACCCCCTCACGGCGGAGATGACCGTTGCCCACCCCTCGCCCGGATTGGTGGGGGCAACGGCGTGAGCGCGCGTTCCGGCACCCCCGGCCACCGTCTCGATGCCATCGCGAAGGTGGAAAGCTGGATCATCTCCGTCCCGCGGGACGTGCCTTATCTGGGGCCGCTGCGGGAGGGGGAGTTCGTCAATGAGCGCGGCTACCTCGTACGCCGTGGCAACCGCTCCATCTACCCTGCGTCGGACCTTGCCGTCGTCGTGCGCGTCACAGGCGAGAGCGGTGCGGTCGGGTGGGGCGAAACCTATGGCATTGCTGCGCCAGAGGCGGTGAAGGCCATCATCGACGATCTCCTGGCGCCGGTGATGCAGGGCCGTGACCCGTCCGCCCCCGCCCCCTTGCACGAAGACCTTTACGACTTGATGCGGGTGCGCGGCTTTACATCCGGCTACTATGTGGATGCGCTCGCAGGGGTCGATATTGCTGTGTGGGACCTTTACGGCCGCCTCACGGGGCTTTCCATTGCGCAGTTGGCCGGTGGACGGCGACACGAGACGCTGCCCGCTTACGTCTCAGGCCTCCCCAAAGCGACGCTGCAGGAGCGGTGTGACCTTGCGTGTGCGTGGGTCCACAAGGGGTTTCGCGCCATCAAGTTTGCCGCGGCCATGTCCGAAGAGGGGATTGTGCGGGAGATGGCCGCGTTGCGTGAGGCGGTGGGTCCGGACGTTGATCTCATGGTGGACCTTCACTGGAAGTTCGAGGCCTCTGAGGCGATCCGGCTGATTGGCAAGCTGGAGCCCTATGACCTCTACTTTGCCGAAGCCCCCTGCCAGCCTGAAGATGCCGAGGGTCAGGCGCGCGTTGCCAACAGCATTGGAACCGTGCTTGCGCTGGGCGAAGAATGGCGCACGCCTTACGAATGCCGGCCCCGCTTCGAAGCGCGGGCGATGGGTGTGATCCAACCGGAGATCGGCCATACGGGCGTCACGGAGTTTTTGCGCATCGGCACGCTTGCCCACGCCTTCCACGTGCGCGTCATCCCCCATGCGTCGATCTCGCTGGGGTTGTTTATGGCGGCGAGCCTGCAAGCCACCTCATCGCTCCAGCGCGTGCCCTATCACGAGTACCAACACTCCATCTTCGATAGGAACCTCACCTTCACACGCGGCGACATGGGCTGCGAGGCGGGCTTCTACACACTGCCATCAGGCCCTGGCCTAGGCGTAGAGCCGACCGATGAGATGTTCGACCGCGTCAGAGCTGGACCATGAGTTCACAGGACGTACGGGCCGGGTCCACACCCGGCCGATGGCATGGGATCTACCCGATCCTTTATGCGTTCTGGTCCGCCGAGGGGGGGATCGACGAAGCCGCCATGGGCAAGCAGGTGGAGCACTGCATTGCCGCCAAAGCCCATGGCATTGCCGTCCTCGGGCTCGTCACAGAGGTCCACAAGATGGACGTCAACGAGCGCCTTGCCCTTGTGGAGATGGTCGGCGGGTTGATCGGCGGGCGTGTGCCTTACGCTGTGACAATCGCCGAGCCATCTGCCGCGGGTCAGGTGGCGTTCGCGAAGGCGGCGGCGCGGGCGGGGGCCGACTGGGTCATCCTGCAGCCACCGGCGGCGAAGGGGGCATCGGAGGCTGAGCTGGTGCGCCTCTTCGGCACGGTGGCTGATGCGGTGGACGTGGACGTTGCCGTACAGAACAATCCCGTCAATCTCGATGTCTCGTTGAGTGTTGACGGGCTCGTGACGCTGAACCGCCAACACCCCAACATCGCCATTTTGAAAGGGGAGGGCTACTCCGTCGACATCCAGCGGGCCATCGAAGGGTCGGGTGGCGCCTACGCTGTCTTCGGGGGTCACGGTGGGTTGGAGTTTCCGGCGCTGTTGCGCTCAGGCGGGGCAGGGCTGATCCCTGCGCCTGACTTTCTGGCCGCACAAGTGGCGCTCTACGAGGCCTGGCGTACCGGCGATCAGGACCGCGCCGAGGCGATCCACCGTGCGATCTTGCCCACCATCGTGTTCATGACACGGTCGGTCCCGGGCATGCTGTGCTACGGCAAACGGCTGCTGGCAGAGCGTATCGGCGTCGAGGTCCTGCACGAACGTGCGCCAGCTCTCGCCCCAACACCCTTCGGCCTTGCTGAGACGGCGCGGCATGCCAAAGCCATCGCCGCCGTCACGCCCTGCGGCGGGTGAGGGCAGTCCACACGCGAAGGTCGATCACCACCTTGAGGGTCGCCGCGATGGCAAGGGCACACAGAACGGCCTTCGACACCGTTCCCATGGTGCCTTCAATCAGCATGGCATGGACAACGCTTGTGGTGACGATCACCAGTGCGAGGGAGGTATGGATCAGCCGCCACAGGCGCGGCCTGATGTGCAGCCAGGTCCGCAGCGTCACGAGCGCCGCCGTGGCGAACACTGCCCACATGGCGATGACGCCCCAGTCAGAAAACGGGGTCGGCGAGGCAAACAGCAGCGCGTCGATAACGTCGGGCGGGCTTGTGATCCAAAGGGCCGCCACGTGGATCACCACGGCGGCAAGGAGGGCAAACCCGACGAAACGGTGCACCCAACGGCCGCGCGCGGCAGGCAGGCCGGGAAGGTAGCCACCGGCCAGAAGCGGCTGGATGAGGAGGATCGCCATCGCAACCACCCCGGCAAATCCTGCTGCGATGTAGACGGGTTCACGCCAGGCAAGCAGAGGGCTTGCCGCCGCGACGGCGATGGGCACGGCCACGGCGGTCGCGAGGCCGGCCCACGCCAGGATCGTGCGGGCGCGGCCCAATCCGGTCAGACCGGCCGGAGAACGAAGTCCGCGCTGAGGGTGGTGTCGCTGGCGCTTGCCATGATGGGGCGCAGGAACACGGTCTCAAACTCGCCGCTGTCATACGCCAGGTGGCCATGGGGCTGGCCGAAGGCTGGAACGATCTGCGGCATTTCCAGTCGGAATGCCCCGTTCTCGTCGGTCAGTGTCGCGCCGTGGCTTTGCGGGTCGCGCTCGTGCCCCTCCGTGGTGTGGGCCCAGATCTGAATGCGCTGTCCTGGCAGGGGCGCTCCATCACCAGCGCGGCGCACCGTCCCCGTCATCCAGAAGCCGCCGCCACCGATGCGCTCCACAATTGGGGCACCTGGCCGATAGTTATTAGACCCGCCTCGCATCGAAGGTGTCGCGGCAAGGCCCTTGGCTTGAGCGGGCACCACAAGGCCGGAGGCGCTTGCGATCAAAGCGGTCCCGGCGGCGGCAACACCGCCAACAATCAGCGTACGGCGGTTGGGCGCGATGGGGGTCATCTGGATGTCTCCTGTTGCGCGTTCGCTTGCCACGTTGCTCATCGAGGTCGGCTGCAACACGGCGCACAATATTGGCATGGGTCCAAGCACCTGGAAAGTAAGGGGGTCGGTGGACCCGGTGAACCTCACCCACGACTTTGTGAAGCCGCCTCAAGCCGTCGGGCCGGCCTGGCTCCGCGGCCAAAGGCGCTGTCCGTGGCACTTTGCGCAGCACTAAGGGGCACACCCTGGTGTCGCAGTGCGTCCAAGCGCCGCTTCGGGTGGGCGGTGGTCGTATGGGTCCACATCCCAGCGGCGCAGCAGTCTCCACCCTCGCAGCGCTTCGACCTTGGACCAGCGCGTGGCAATTTGGTAGGTCAGATTTGGCGGGGAAGCGGCGCTTTCTTGGCCGTCGCTGGATGGCAGAAGCTGAAGGTGCTGCGTGCGGTGCTGGCTGATCGCCGGAGCCTTTACCGGCTGGTGGGTCGGCGCCGGTGGCACGCACGGTTTGGGTGGGTATGTTCGACAGGAAGTTTTCACGTCTGGCCGGTCCGCAAGCCCCGTCCGCATCCGCGCCTGCGGCCGCGCTGACGAGCGATCCCCTGATCGAAAAGCGGCTGAAGATCTACCTCGGCCCTCTCACCCAGCTGACCCATGGCGAGTACATCATCACGTATCCGTGGCAAACGATGCTTTGCCACGCCAAGATGACGTTTGATGATATCGAAAACGCATACCGCGAGGCCAATGGACAGCCCGTCGCGAACATTAGGACCTTGCGCAACTATGCGGTTCCGCTTGTGGAGTTGCACAGGAAATTCTCAATCGATGCGCCGTTTATGCTGGTGGCCGGCGATCCCCGTCAGGCGCTGAGTGTCCCGGCTTTTGCGAAAGCCCGTCCGTTGCTGCACCCGGGCAACTCCGTTCTCTTGCCGCTGAACGCCGAACGGCATTGGATGCCGATTGAGGATGTCATCGGTCACGATATCGAGTTTCGCCACAAAAGGCCGACGGTGGTCTGGCGCGGGACGACCACGGGGATCTTCAAGCGAAAGCGTGGGCGCGAGACACTGGGCAGCCGGGCCCATGTGCCGCGTGTGTTGCAGGAGATCGACGCGGACTGGTTGGACATGGGGTACTCCAGCGTCGGCAGGCTTGACGCGCAGTCAGAGTTTCCCCGTGAGCACCTGCGCCGATGCATCAAGAATAAGCTAAGCATTCCAGAGCAGCTTCAAAGCAAATTCATTCTGTGCCTGGAAGGAAACGATGTGAGTACGAGCCTGAAGTGGGTCTTGTACTCCAACTCCGCTGTCATCATGCCTCACCCCACCGTGGAATCGTGGGCGTGTGAAAGCCTCCTCATCCCGTTTCACCACTATATTCCGGTCAGAACCGATCTTTCCGATTTGGCGGATGTTTTTAAGTGGTGCGAAGACAACGACGACAAGTGTGCAGATATTGCCCGCAACGGCTCCAATTTTATCAAGCGTTTCTTGTATCGCCGAACCGAGATGCGCATCATCCGGCGTGTGATCATGGAGTATCACCGCAGAGTCCGTCTGATCGAAACCGATCCCCACCCGGATTGTTTGTCCAATCCTTAAACGTCCAACCTTTCAACGCGTCTCTTATTCTGAAGATGTTGTGTTGCGACAGCCGTTGAGCCGACCCCTTTCAAAGCCCGTTCCCCTATCCACTCATGGGATCAGCGTTCTGGCCAATCCATTCCTGTAGCGTGAGGCCTTGTGCAGCCTTTGGTTTGGGTTACTGTCCCGCCCGGCCACCCAGGGTGGTGGCGCTCTTGTTTCAGCGGGCAGTGGCGCGGTGCTGCCGGCGCACCTGTGATGGGACGATTTCATGTGGGGCATCACACGAAGAAGGAAGACGCCGTGTGTGGATTTCTTGATTGCCGGCGTTCAGAAGGCGGGAACGACAGCTCTTCACCGCTATCTTGATGCCCACCCGGGTCTATTCCTGCCAAAGCTGAAAGAATTACACTTCTTTGATACTGTTCAGCCTGGCAAACGTGGGATCGACTCCCGCGGATATGAGAAGTTTTATCGCAAGAATGTCGACGGTCTGATTGCTGGTGAAGCGACGCCGATCTACCTGTTCTGGCCGGGTGCGCTGGGCCTCATCCACCAGTACAATCCGGATGTGAAGCTCATTGTGCTGTTGCGGCACCCTGTGGAGCGCGCCTACTCCCAGTGGACGATGGAACATGGTAAGAGCCATGACAGCCTGAGCTTTTCCCAGGCGATCCGTGAGGGCAGAGACAGGGTCTGTGACAGTCCCTGGAACCTCAGGCGTTTTTCTTATGTGGAGCGTGGGGTCTATGGCGAGCAGATTGCAAGATTGCTGGCGCTTTTCGACGAAAGACAGGTTTTGCTGATTGAATCGGCCGACCTGACCCAAAAAATGCAAGACACGCTCGACACGGTCACAGATTTCATTGGTGTGGACCGGTTCGAGCACTACCCGCAGCATGAGATCGTCCGTCCCGATCAATCCAAAGGACCGGCGAGCCCCATGGTGCAAGAGGACTATGACTATCTGAGCGAGGTGTACGGACCGGACCTGGAGCGACTTCGCGCGCTGACCGGTCGCTCGTTTCCGACACTGGATTAGGGGCCCCAAACGGGGGCGTTGGGGACGCGGCTCGACCGACGTGAGCGCGCGCCAAAGTGACAAGACTTGGAGGGCTGTTTACCCGCGATCGTCCGAAGGGGGCTGCCACCAGGCGGTGGTGGCGTGCTCTTTCAGGCCATCGGTGTAGACGATGATACGATGATTGACGGAAAGACGCTGATTGAATGGGGCATGACCCCCGGCAAGCACTTTGCGGCCGCCATTGAGGCGGCCAACACGGCCCTTGCGGCGGGTGAAGACCCGCGTGCGGCAGCTTTTGCCTGCGCGCCGGCCCCGCCCATCGCCCTGCGAAACGCCAACACCATTCCGCACGGTGAGTTCATCGACGCTGAGAACGATGCCGAGCGGGCGAACGTTGATGCGGTGCGCAAGACCATGTCCGTGCTCTCCCGCACGCCGGTCATTGAGGCAACGGCGGTGATGCCCGACGCCTGTCCCACAGGCTCGCCCGGCACCATTCCCGTTGGCGGCGTTGCCGCCTCTCGCGCCATCCACCCCGGCATGCACTCGGCGGACATCTGCTGTTCGGTCGCCATCAGCGTCCTTGGCGATGTGGACCCTAAGGCGACCCTTGATCGTGCGCACAGGGTCACGCACTTCGGCGGTGGTGGCCGCGCGGACGGCGATCAGCATCGCCCGCCAGAGGCGCTCTTGAAGCAGTTTGACGGCAACCCGTTTTTGCGTGGGCTTGAGACCGCTGCCGTTCAGCACTTCGCCACGCAAGGGGACGGCAACCACTTCCTGTTTGTGGGGCGGTTGCGGTCCACCGGAGAGGTGGCGCTCGTCACCCACCACGGCTCACGCAGGCCAGGGGCAATGCTTTACAAGCGCGGCATGGCGGCCGCGGAACGCGTGCGACAGGAGCGCTCGCCCGAAACGGTGAAGGCCAATGCGTGGATCGAGGCCGACAGCGCTGATGGCGAGGCGTATTGGGAAGCGCTCCAGGTGATTCGGGCGTGGACGAAGGCCAACCATTTCGCCATCCACGACCTTGTGGGCGCAGACCCTCGCGACCGGTACTGGAACGAGCACAACTTCGTCTTCAGGCGGGGCGATACGTTTTTGCACGGGAAGGGCGCGACACCGGCATGGCGCGACTATGCCGACGATGCCAGCGGCCGTGTGCTCATCCCTCTCAACATGGGAGCGCCGATTTTGATCGCGACGGGGTCTGATCGCCCGGATGCCCTGGGGTTTTGCCCCCACGGCGCCGGCCGCAACATGAGCCGGTCGGCCCATTTGCGCCTGACCGGTGGAAAGCATGACGACCTTGGCAAGATTGACGTGCGCTGGTTCTCAGGCGTTCCCGACCCGTCGGAAATGCCAAGCGCCTACAAGCCGGCCAAGACGATCGAACGGCAGATCGAAGCGTTCGGCCTGGCGAAGATCGTCGACCACGTGGACCCTTACGGCTCCATCATGGCGGGCGACTGGCAGGTCAATGCGCCGTGGCGGCGAAAGTCTCGCCCTGCGCCGGATGCCGCGTGAGGAGGTGAGGCCTCAGGCGGCATCGCGTTCGGGTGTGACTGCGCTTGGCACCGCCGGCCGACCAAGGTGGACCTCGCAGCTTTCGCGATAGAGCTCGCGCAAGATCACATCATCCATCAGTTCGTTGTAGCGCCGCCGCGCTTTGAAGGCGTGGCGGGCGATGGATGTCTCTTCCATGTGGTTGAGGTCAAAACGGTTGAAGTAATCGTTAAAGGTGTGGGCAGGTTTCCCTGTGCCGCGCCCGCGCGCCATCTTGCGGTGTGCCTCCTCGCGGCTGCGCACCGTGTAGTGGTTGATTTGCGCAACACCATGGTAGGCGCGCGTTCCCTGCCATTTGCCTTGCTTGATATCCATCTGCAGCACGTCAGAGACCCGCGGGCCGCCGGCATAGACGTAGGTGTCCCGTGCAGCATCCCCGCGCGGGCGGTGAATGCCGATGGCCGTGTAGCCTCTGTCGGTGCGGTGCATGGATTTGAACTTGAGGCTCGAATGGTGCTGTTCGGGCGCGCATCTGTCGAACCGGTCGATGGTCATCATCGGAGACCACAAGGCCCGGCCGGAAGACCCAAAGCACCGCCAGTTGATGGCCACCGCATCCACCGCCGTGTGGTAGGCGCAAAACGCCTCCATGGAGTCGTGGATTTTAAGGTTGAGGTACTCGTCAACATCAAGGACAAGGCACCATTCATTCCTAGCATAAAGGTCGGACTCAAAGGCGTCGGCATAGGCCTCCAGCTGCGGCCGCTTCTTGCGAGGCTTGCCGGGACCGGGGCTCGGTCGGGTATTATTCTTGTAATGAATAACCTTTAACTCCTGCAGGCGCGTTAAGATTTCGTGCGTGCAATCTGTCGAATCGTTCTGATAAATCAGGATATCACCAGCGCCGAGCGCAGCATGGTATCCTGATTTATCAGAACGATTCGACGGATTGCACGCACGAAATCTTAACGCGCCTGCAGGAGTTGAAGGTTATTCGTTACAAGAATAATACCCGGCCAAGCCCCGGTCCCGGCAAGC
>JBCDCF010000043.1:0-12068 GCA_039182345.1 Pseudomonadota bacterium | reverse complement strand
CCCAGTGGGAGCGAGCCTGCAATCCCCGTCACGCCGATGACCATGGTGAGGAGGAAGCCGCCGAACTTGGAGGTCTCCACAGGCTGAAGCCCCAGCCCGCCCCACAACAAGAAGAAGGCGATGACGGGGTAGAACGCAGTCAGGATGAACCATCGTTTCCGGTGCTGCGTTTCGCCGAACACCACCGCAAGGCCCCCCAGCGCGATGACGGCGATGGTGGTGGGACCGAAGATGGCGCCGAACGGATGGCCCGTGGCAAAGAGATAAAGCGCCCAGGCAATCTTCGCCACGAGGATCGCGCCCATGGCAAGGACCAGCGGCCGCATGGTCTGGAACAGCACAGGGACCATGGCCGCCACAAGGAGCAGGAAGGCAACGTTCGGCCGCCACTGAAGCTCTTGTGGGTAAAAGCCGTAAAGGAGCTGGTTGAAGCGCTCATTGATGACCGCCCAGCACGCCCCCGTGGTGCCGGCCCCGAAGGTATCGGCAATGATGTCCCTGCATTCGCGAAGGCTTGAGGCGTTCCACACCGACTTGAACACCGCCCAGTCGATGATGTCGGGCAAGAGCCACAACAAGAACGCGATGGACAACAGCGTCAGTGCGCTGTTGATCCAGGAGGAGAACAGGTTCTCCCGCAGCCAGCCGAGTACACCCGTGGTGGCTTTTGGCGGGGCTTGCTCCGGCAGGCGGGTGGGGGCGACGTAGTGAACGGTGTGCGCGTGTGTGCCGGACATCTCAGCGCTCCACCAGTTTTACGCGGGTGTTGTACCAGTTCATCACGGTGGAGATTGCCAGTGATACGATGAGGTAGAAGCCCATCAACAAGATGATGCACTCCATCTCACGGCCGGTCTGGTTGAGTGTGATGCCCCCCAGCGTCCCCGTCGCGTCCATGTAGCCAACGGCAATGGCGAGCGAGGAGTTCTTGGTGAGGTTCAGATACTGGCTGATGAGGGGCGGCACGATGACCCGCAGCGCCTGCGGCAAGATCACAAGGTTCATGGTCTTGTTGGGCCGCAGACCCACAGCGTACGCCGCCTCGGTCTGACCGTGGCTCACCGACAAGATGCCGGCCCGCACGATCTCCGCTATGAAGGCGCCGGTGTAGAGGGAAAGGGCGAGCCACAGCGCAATCAGACTGTCGCGCATGTAAATCCCGCCCTGGAAGTTGAAGCCCCGAAGCTCCGGATACTCCAGCGTGATCGGGCTGCCGAGGGCGAAGTAGGCGGCCGTGGACGGCACGATCAAGAGGCCGAGCGAGTACCAAAGGACAGGGGCCTGCTCGCCGGTCGCGTCCTGCCTGCGCCGCGCCCAGGAGCGCACCATGAAGATGGCTGCGATGGACAGGGCGAGGATGGCCACCACAATCCAAGCACCGTCGCCCATGATGGGGGCGGGGATGTAGATGCCGCGGTTGCTGGCAACGATGGCGCCCGTTTCAACACCGCGGAAGTCCCGCGGGGAGGGCAAGGATTCGTTGACGACGGCAACCGTGAGAAGGATCCAGATCAGGATCGGAACGTTGCGGAAGCCCTCCACATAGACCGTCATCAGCTTGGCGATGAGCCAGTTCTTGGACAGCCTCAGAACGCCGGCTGCAATGCCCACCACCGTTGCGGTGATGCAGCCCATAAGCGCCACGAGAAGGGTGTTCAAAATACCCACCAGCGCAGCGCGGGCATTGGAGTCCTGGCTGTTGTATTCGATCAGGCGCTGGTTGATGTCGTAGTTGGCAGGTTGCCACAGAAAGCCGAAATCGAAGTCTTTGCCGAGGTCGGACAGGTTTTGAATGGTGTTGTTGACCAGCCAAGCCGCACCCAGCATCAGCAGGATCATGGCAATGGCTTGGATGAACCCTGAGCGGAAGCGCTCGTCGGTCCATAACATTGAAATGCGGAAGCTGGGGCCCTCAGGGCTGGTGGCAACGCTCATGCCGTCCTCCTCATGCGGAAGGGGCGCAGACCCTTTAAGATCTGCGCCCCTGTCTGAGTTTCGGGCTTAGCGGAACGGCGGAGCGTAAAGGATGCCGTTGTCGGTATAGGAGGCGTTGAGGCCGCGCTCCAATCCGATGGCCGTGTCGGGACCGATATAGGTGTCGAAGATTTCGCCATAGTTGCCGTTGGCGGCGATGGCTTTTGCGGCCCAGTCCGCATCAAGGCCGATCATGGAGCCGTATTCGCCCTCGGTGCCCAGAAGGCGGTTGGTCTCAGGATCATCCCCGGGGGAGGCGGCCATCTCCATGACGTTGTCTTTGGTGATGCCCTTTTCCTCGGCAATGATGAGTGCGTTCAGCACCCAGCGCACAATGTCGCCCCACTCATTGTCGCCATGGCGCACCAGCGGGCCCAGCGGCTCCTTGGAGATCACCTCAGGCAAAATGATGTGGTCGGATGGGTTTTTGAACGACGCGCGGGTGGCGGCAAGGCCGGACGCGTCGGTGGTGTACACATCGCACGCTTCAGCCAGGTACTTTTGCTGGGCTTCGGCGTTGGTCTCGATGGGGACCGGCTCGTAGGTCATGTTGTTGGCGCGGAAGTAGTCGGCAAGGTTCAGCTCGGTGGTGGTGCCGGTCTGAATGCACACGGTGGCGCCATCAAGCTCCAGCGCCGACGACACGCCCAGCGCCTTCGGAATCATGAAGCCCTGACCGTCATAGTAGTTGACGCCCACAAACTCGAACTTCAGGTCCGAATCGCGCGAGAAGGTCCACGTGGTGTTGCGCGCCAACACGTCGATTTCGCCCGAGGCGAGGGCGGTGAAGCGCGTTTTGCCTGTCAGCGGTTTGTACTCTACCGCCTCAGGGTCACCCAGAACGGCGGCGGCCACCGCCTTACAGATGGAAATGTCGAAGCCTTGCCAGTTGCCGTTCTCGTCGGTGAAGGCAAAGCCCACAAGGCCGGTGTTGGTGCCGCACAGGAGCTGCCCGCGCGCTTTCACGTCTTCCAACGTGCTCGCGTTCACGGCGCCTGCGGCGGCGATGAGGCCTGCAGCGGCCAAGATCGTAGCTGATCGCATCGTGTGCTCTCTCCGTTTTGAACGTCGGCGCAGGCCAGTTGTCCCCGCGGCCGTGCACCGACAGTTTGGTCGTCCCAATGCAAAGCTAGGGCCAAGCCATGATAATTTGCATAGGCCCTATTCGCTGGCGGTGACCCTATAAAAGGTTGCACGATGCGCCAACAGTGTTTTGCGACGTTTTAATGAAGGGGTGGCATGGACCGCGACAAAGTACCCGGCCAAGCGCAGACGGCCGCAGATTCGGCAGAAACTTCAAAGGGCTCATCCAGCCGCACCGCAGGCCTCAAGCCTGCCACAATTCTGGTGCGAGGCGGTTACAACCCCGCGGACTTTCACGGTTTCGTCAATCCGCCTGTGATCCACGCCTCGACGGTATTGTTTCCCAACGTGGAGGCCTCGCAGACGCGCAAATCCCAGCGCTACACCTACGGCCGGCGGGAAACTCCCACCAACGATGCCCTGTGCGATCTGGTGACGGAGCTGGAAGGGGCGGCAGGGACAATTCTGGCAAGCACCGGCCTTGCTGCCTGCACCATCCCCCTTGCCGCCGTGCTGAAGACGGGTGACAGGATCTTGATGGTGGACAATGTCTACCACCCCACACGCCAATTTTGTGACGGCTTTTTGAAGCGATTCGGCGTCACCACCGTCTACTTCGACCCCACCGATCTTGAGACCTATCGCACGCTCCTTGCCGAACCGACGGCGGCCGTTTTCCTGGAAGCACCAGGTTCGCTCACCTTCGAGGTGTGCGATATTCCCGCGCTTGCCGGGCTTGCCAAGGCGGCCGGCGCCGTCACGCTGATGGACAATACGTGGGCAACGCCCCTCTACTTCCGCCCCTTGGAGCACGGCTGCGACATATCGATCCAAGCGGGGACGAAGTACTTTGCGGGCCACTCCGATCTGTTGATCGGCACCATCGCCTGCAACGACGAGACTTTGGCCCGCGTCCACCGCACATGGGACGAGTGGGGCGAACATGTGGCGCCTGACGATGTCTACGCCACCACACGGGGCATCCGCACGCTCGACGTGCGCCTTGCCCGACACCAGCGCAATGCGCTGAGGGTGGCCCAAAGGCTCGCCGGCGACAGGCGCGTCTACCGCGTCCTTCATCCTGCACTGCCCGATGCCCCCGGCCACGCCCTCTGGAAGCGGGACTTTTCCGGGGCAACAGGCCTGTTCGCCATCACCTTCAAAGATACCACGAACGAGATGGTGTCCCGCTTCGTGGACCGTCTGCGTCTGTTTGGGATCGGCTATTCCTGGGGGGGCTATGAGAGCCTTGCCACGGTGCCCATTATCGACAAATGGCGCACCGCCTCAACGTGGCCGCAGGATGAGCGCGTGGTGCGGCTGTCCATCGGCCTTGAAGACCCCGACGATCTGATCGACGACCTTATGGCCGCCCTGTCAGTCTTCGACGCTTAAGGCGTTAGGCGAAGGGTGGGTCAGGCAGCCTCGGCTTTGCTTGACGCGCCCGCCGCCTCTCCCGGCCAGGCCGCCCCCTTGCGGGGCAAGCGCCAGATGACAATCAGCGACAATAGCGTCGCGGCCACGAGGTAGTAGACCGGGGCGAAGTCATCGCTGGTGCGCGACACCAGATAGGTGGCAACGAACGGTGTCGTCCCGCCAAAGATGGCCATGCACAGATTGTAGCCGATGCTGACCGCGCTGCAGCGGATCGCCATCGGCACCATGGCGCACAGGACGGTGATCGACAGCGCCCACCCTGCCGCATTAATGGCCGCAAACCCCATCTGTCCCACGAACACATCCGTCAGATCGGACGCGTGCATCATCGACCAAAACGGGTAGACCGCAACAAGGGTGATGAGCGCGGCCGCCAACAGCACAGGTCGCGGCCCGATGGCGTCGGCGAGATAACCGGCCGGCACAATCAACACCGCAACCGTCACAAGGTTGATGGTGGAAAAGTCTAGCGCCGTGGCGGTGGACACGTGCATCTGCTCGGTCAAAAACGACGACGCGTAGGTGAAGACGAGGAAGTACAACACCGCGACGGGGATCATCAGGATGATCATCGAGATCATCTCCCGCCAATGCTCGCGCACTGCGCGCACCACGGGGGGCGTGTCGCTCTCCTCCAGCGAAGCTGATTCGTTGAGGCCGATGCGCAGGATGAGGCTCGTCAGCGCCACGACGCCGCCGATCAGAAACGGCACGCGCCAGCCCCAGCTTGTCATCATCTCTTCCGACATCTGGCTGCTGACGATGGCGGGGACGGCAGCGCCCACCACACACCCGATCATCATGGCAAAGGCAATCCACGACCCTGCGAGGTAGCGCCGACGCGGCGGTGCCGACTCTACCAACAAGATGCCTGAGGACGTGTATTCGCCAGCAACGGCAATGCCCTGGACGATGCGGACGGCGACGAGCAACACTGCCGCGGCCATGCCGATCTGTTCATGGGTCGGCATCACCCCGATGGCGACCGAGCCAAATCCCATCAAGATGACGGAGATCAAGAGCGCAGGCTTGCGCCCCATCCTGTCACCGATGTGGCCGAAAATGACGCTGCCGATGGGCCGCGCCAGATAACCGACCGCCAAGACGGCAAAGGCCGACAAGGTGGTGGCGAGCACATCGTCCTGGGGGAAAAAGACCCGGCCGATGATGGGGGCGAGGAATCCGTAGACGGTAAAGTCGTACCATTCCAGGACATTGCCGCTGCTGGCGGCGAAGATGCCCCGCGGGGTCAGTTTATGGGCGTTCGGCACCGTTGCGGCTGCTCCGTTTCCGAAGAGCCTATCGGGGAATGGGGCCACACTCCAGAACACAGACGTTCATGGCCGCCGCCGTGGCGCCGACCACCTTCAGCCGGTGTTGGCAAGGGCGGAGCGGCGTTCGCGGAAGATCAGATAAAGGTTGCGCGCATAAATGAAGAGGCCTGCCCCCTGGCCGGCAATGAACACAGGGTCCTGCCTGTAGAGCGCATAGACGAACAGGATCGACCCGCCGGCGATGGAAAAGAACCAAAACGCGATGGGCACCACGGAGCGACCGGCCCGCTCGGAGGCGATCCACTGGATCAAGAAGCGTGCCGAGAACATGGCCTGGGCGGCAAAGCCGATGGCGATCCACACATCGAACTGCGCGATGAAGACCGCGTGAAACCAGTCCCACGCGGCGGCCAGAAGCTCATTCATCGTACTGCGGCTCCACGATCGTCTCCTCGTGCACCTTGGGCCGGCTGGCCTTGCGGCGGCGCAGCCACCACACGCCCAGCATGTCAGGCAGGCCGACCAGCGCCCTGTCGAGGACCCCGTATTTCGACCGTCCTGCCGTGCGTGGCCTATCCACCACGTCAACGTGGGCCACCTGCCAGCCCTCGCGCATCATGAGGGCGGGATAGAAACGGTGGTTGTTGTCGAAAAAGGGCAGCGCCAGAAACACCTCCCTGCGCATGGCCTTTAGGCCGCAGGCGGTGTCGCGGGTGGCATCGGCAAGAAGGGCCCTGCGCATCTTGTTGGCCATGCGCGAGACGAGTTTTTTGCGCCAGCCATCGTGCCTGGCCGCCCTTTGGCCTGCCACTAGGCCCACCCGTTCGTCAGCGGTAAACGGCGCCACCAGCGCCGGCAGGTAGCGCGGGTCGTTCTGCCCATCTCCGTCAACGGTGAGGAGGATGGGGGCAAGGGCCACCTCAGCCCCCGTTCGGATGGCCCGTGACTTGCCCGCAGAGCGGTCGTGCCGCACCAGGCGCACCAGCGGGTTGGCAAGGGCGCGCACCACATCGCCGGTCCCGTCGGTGGAGCCGTCGTCCACCACAATGATCTCGAACGGGCGGGGGAGGTCGCACGCGCTCAGCTCGCCGATCAACGCGGCAATGGCGCCCGCCTCATCGCGCGCGGGGATGATGATGGAGTAAAGGGGACGGCGTTCGGTGCGGGCTTGCATCGGGCGATCCAGATCACAGCGGCCAAGCATTGCCGCATCGTCAGGGCTGGGCGGCGCCGGTGAGGCTCAATGGGGCGCTGCCTGTCTGCGGCCGCCCGGAGGCGTGAAGGCGCGGCCATGGCGCCTCCGATACATCCCTTTGGCCTCAACCTTCAAGCCTTCCGCCGCCCCCGTCCACGGCTGAAGGCCCGCGAGCCCATCACTTCTGAACGGTGTAAAGGTTCAAATTGAGCCAATGCCCTTTGGAGATGTTGAAGCCCTCCACCGTTCCCACCGCCACAAGGGGAAGGCCGCGGGCCTTTGCGGCGGCCTCCAACTCCTCCACCCAATACTGCCTTGAGGCGATGATGGCGCATTCCTGCGCCGCAATGGTGAGGGCGGGCTCAGGCGCTTCAAGGGCCGTGTCCGTGGCGGACAGGAAGATCATGCTTGGCTCGTTGAAGCCGATGCTGACCACACGCGGGTCCTCGCACGGGCTAAGGTCCTGGACGGTCGCCACAAGTCGGGGGCTGACCCAGACAGGCTCAAGGGCAGGCAGCGCAAGGCCCCACACCGCGCTTTGGGCAATGGCTGCGGCCGCAACGGTGGGCGCCACCACCCTTGCGGCAAGGGCAGGTGCGCCTTTGATGAGGGCAAGCCCGCCCGCAAGCCCAGCGATGGCCGCCAAAGCTGCCACAGCCACGGCGATCCAGGGGATTGGCGTTTCAAACAGGACAAACCCGATAGGGATCGCCACCACCACCCCAAGCGGCACGGCAAGGATCATCAGGCCCGCAAGGATCCGCAGCACCCGCGGCGGCGAGGCAAGGCCAAGGGCTGCCACCACCGCAATGGCAACTCCAGGCACCATGGGAAGGGTGTAGTGGGGCAGCTTTGTGGGGACGAGCTCGAACACAATCCACGCCGGCACCACCCAGGCAAGGCAGTACACGAACACAGGCTCCCGCCGTCGCCAGATGCGCCAGAATGCCGCCACCGCAAACGCCGACAACGGCCACGCCACGGCAAAGAAGACCGCAAGGTGCGCCAGGGGCGGGGCCCAGTGCCCTTCTTGCCCTGTCGCCGCTTTGCCTAGAAAGTCGCGCCCGACGGCGGCAGCATAAAACGCGCCGTCGGTGGCAAAATAGATGGCAATGTACCAGGGCAGGCACAGGGCCGCTGTGATCACCAGTCCCGTCACAGGCCGCAGCCGCAACAGGACGCGCCAGTTGTCCCTTTGCAAGGCCACGAGGCCAAGAAGTGTGAGGCCGATCACCATTGGCGCGATGGGGCCTTTGATCAGCACCCCTGCCGACAGCGCCAGCCAGAACACCAGTGGCATGGCCCAGGATCGTCGCTGTGACAGCCAGACCCTTGCGAGCGCCCCTTGCGCGGCAAGGATGCTGGCAAGAAGGGCCGCATCCGTTTTTGCAAGCCGGGCCTCAACGCCGAGGATGATGGTGGTGCCGAATATCAGCCCCACCACGAGCGCGGGCCCAAGGGGCAGAAACGCGCGCGCCGCCCAGACCGCCAAGAGGACGGCGGCAAGGGCTCCGGCAAGCGAGGGAATGCGGTAGATCCACAGGGGCGAGGCGGCCCCGTCCCCCACAGTCTGCGCCGCGCCGGCCTGAAGCCAGTGAATGCCGATGGGCTTTTTGTGGCGTGGCGCGTCCTGGAAGCGGATGCGCACATAGTCGCCCGTTTCCATCATTTGTTTGGTGGCCTGGGTGTAGCGCGGCTCGTCCCTGTCGATGGGGGGAACGGTGGTCATCCCCGGTGCGAGGGACAACAAAACCGCCAGCAACAGGAGGATGGCCGCCCCCGCGGACAACCGCTCCCCCGGCCCGCTGCCTTCGATGTTTGCCGCTGCCATCAACGCCCTCCAACACCAGCGGTCCGAATCCCGGCCGCCCACCGCACCCGCGGCGCGTCAGTGCGCTAAGCCGCGGCGGACCGAATGTCCACCGAAACCGGTCCGGCCGGTGCGCAAGTGCAACAGCGCCGCGGCGAGCGCACAGGTTCGGGGGTGCGGTCTTGCACGGCGCGGCGGGGCTGCTATCAGCGGGGCATGGCACGTTTTGCGCAAATCACCGACCTTCACCTCCGCCCACCTGGGGTTTTGACCCTTGGTGACATCGATGCCGACGGCTACACCGCCCGCGCCATCGACGCGTTGATCGCCAAGCATCCTGATGTGGACGGCGTCCTTGTCACCGGCGACATCACCGATCTTGGCGAGGAGGAGGCCTACAACCGGGCTGCCATGCTGTTGTCGCGGTTTTCCGTGCCCGTCCTCGTCTTGCCAGGCAACCATGACTTGAGAGCGGCCATGGGCGAGGCGTTCGTGGCCTGGCCGGGCTTCGGCGCAGGGGTCGTGGACGACAAGCTGTGCTACGCGCTCACCGTGGCGGGCGTTACTGTGGTGTGCCTGGACACGCTGGTGGACGGTCGCCCCCATGGCGAACTGGGCGCTGCGCAACTGGCTTGGCTCGACGAGACGCTGGCCGGCGCAGGCCCCACGCTGATTGCCCTCCACCACCCCCCATTCACCGCTGGCATTGCCTTCATGGACGCCATCGGCCTGACCGACCGGGACGCGTTCGCCGCGGTCGTTGCCAAGCACGACAACGTCAAGCGCATCGTCTGCGGTCATGTTCACAGGACCATTGTGGGCAGTGTGGGGTGCGTGCCGGCCATCGCGGTTCCAGGTGTCGCCCACCAGGTGATGATGGCCCTTGATGGCTCCAGCGACGCCCGCCTCGTGATGGAGCCCCCCGCCTACGCCATTCACGATGTGAGCGCCGATGGCGCCGCCTCCCATGTGGGCTACGTGGATGACTATGGCGCCCCTGCGAGCTTTGCCGAACGGGCGGCCTCTTCCGTCCCCCGCCAGTGACACCCCCCTTTGCCATCACCTTTGATGACGTGGTTGCGGCGGCCCGCCGGCTGCAGGGCCTTGCGGTCACAACGCCGCTGATATCCTGCCCTGCGCTGGATGACAGGACGGGCGCCCGCGTGTTCCTGAAGGCAGAATCCCTTCAGCGCACAGGCTCCTTCAAGTTCCGAGGCGCCTACAACACCATCGCGATGCTGTCACAGGCGGAGCGTTCGCGGGGCGTTGTGGCCGCCTCCTCAGGCAACCACGCCCAAGGGGTGGCTGAGGCGGCGCGCCTGTTTGCCATTCCCGCCACCATTGCAATGCCCGACGATGCGCCTGCCGTGAAGCGCGAGCGTACCGCCCGCTCAGGCGCCAAGGTGGTGTTGTGCCCTCGCGGCTCGGACGCGCGTTACGCCATCGCCCACGAGGTTGCGCAAGAGGAAGGCGCCACCTTCATCCACCCTTATGACGACGCGCGCGTGATGGCCGGTCAGGGCACCGTGGGGCTTGAGATCGCCGCCGCCCTTCAAGCGATGGGCCTTGCCGCCGACAGGGTGATCGTCCCCACCTCAGGCGGGGGGCTTTTGTCAGGCATCGCCACTGCTCTTGCAGAGAGAATGCCCGGCGCCGTCTGCGTCCCCGCAGAGCCTGCCGGATTTGATGATATGACCCGCTCCCTTGAAGTGGGCACGCGGGTGGAGAATGCGGTGCGCACAGGCTCCATTGCCGATGCGCTGTTGTCGCCCATGCCCGGCGAGAAGACCTTCCCCAACATCGCCAGTCACGTGGCACAAGGCGCTGCGGTCAGCGATGATGCGCTGAGGCGCGCCATGGCCTTTGCGGCGGACGAGTTGAAGCTCGTGCTGGAGCCTGGCGGCGCCATCGCGCTTGCCGCCCTCCTGGACGGGTTGGTGGGCGTGCGCGGCATGACGGTGGTTGCCGTCCTGTCCGGCGGCAATGTGGACAAGGCCGCGTTCGCAGACGCCATCGCCCACGCCGCCTACTGAGGCGCAGGGGCCCGCCTCAGTATCGTTTGCGCACGTAAGCCCCCGGTGCATCCTCGATAGCGGTGAACGCGGTGCCCCCAGGGGTGCGCCCAGGCACCATCTCGCCGGACCGGTGGGCCGTCAGCCAGTCGTGCCACAGGGGCCACCAGGAGCCTGGCGTCTCCGTTGCCGTCTCAATCCAGTGGTCGAGGTCGCGAGACGAGTCCCCGTCGCTCCACACCTGGTACTTGTTCTTGGACGGGGGATTGACGATCCCCGCAATGTGGCCCGACCCCGTCAGGATGAATCGGGCCTCGCCGCCGAACATCTTGTTGCCCTCATAGACCGACAGGGCAGGGGCGATGTGGTCGTCCTTCGTGGCCACGTTGAAGATGGGCACGGTGATATCCGCCGGCGACAGCGCCAGGTCGTTGACCATCAGCTTTCCGGCCGAAAACTGGTTCTCCAGGTAGAAGTTGCGCAGGTAGAAGGCGTGGTTGGCCGCCGGCATGCGCGTTGAGTCGGAGTTCCAGTACAACAAGTCGAACGGGAACGGGTCCTTCCCGCGGATGTAGTTGTTGACCACGTACGGCCATATCAGATCGTTGGCGCGCAGCATGTTGAAGGCCGAGGCCATCTTTGCCCCGTCAAGGTAGCCCTTGGCGCGCATCTTCGCCTCAAGGGTCTCAAGCTGGTCCTTGTCCACGAAAAGCTTCAGGTCGCCTGCGTGGGCAAAGTCCACCTGCGCGGTCAACAAGGTGGCGGTGTTGATGCGCGTGTCGCCCACGCGGGTCATGTAGGCCAGCGTCATGGCAAGCAGCGTTCCGCCCACGCAATAGCCCACAATGTCGAGGGTTTGTGCATCCGCCGCCTTCAACGCCGTGTCGACGCCGAAGAAGATGCCCTCCACCATATAGTTGGTGAACTCCTTCTGGGCGTGGCGCTCATCAGGGTTCACCCAGGACAGGACGAACACCGTGTGTCCCTGTTCCACCAGCCAGCGGATCATGGACTTTTCGGGGTTGAGGTCGAGGATGTAAAATTTGTTGATCCACGGCGGCACGATGAGCAGGGGCTCCTTGGCCACCGTTTCCGTCGTCGGCGTGTATTGGATGATCTGGCACACGTCGTTTTGCGCAATCACCTTGCCTGGGGTGACGGCAAGGTTCTCCCCCACCGAAAAGCGGCCGGGGTCGGTCTGGCGCAGCCGCAGCTCGCCTTTGCCGCGGGCCACGTCCTCGGCCAGCATTTTCATGCCTTTGGCAAGGTTTTCGCCGCTCTGT
>JBCDCF010000042.1:0-12120 GCA_039182345.1 Pseudomonadota bacterium | reverse complement strand
GCTGGTGGGGCCAGCGGCAACCAAGGACCAGATCGAGGACTTCCGCGCCAAACTGAAGGCAGACCCTGACGAATTCATTGCCCAACCCACGTTGGCGCTCTCCACCTGCCCCACCTTCGTGGGGGAAGGGATTGCGCCGCGCCATGTGGACCTTCGCCCCTTCGTTCTGTTCGGCTCTGGTGGGGTAAAGACCGTGCCTGGCGGGCTGACGCGTGTGGCCCTCAAGGAGGGCTCGCTGGTGGTCAACTCCAGCCAGGGCGGTGGCACCAAGGACACGTGGGTGCTGGATGGCTAGAGCGATGCTGAACACCCCTTCCCCCGTCCTCGATCCCCCATCAAGGCGCGCCTTATGCTTCTGAGCCGCGTTGCTGCCGACATCTACTGGCTTGCCCGTTATACGGAGCGGGCGGAAAACACAGCCCGCATCCTGGACGTTGCCTCGCGATTGTCCTCCCTTCCCTCCACCTATGGCGGGGCCAGCAACGAGTGGGAATCGGCCGTCCTTGCCACCGGCGGCTGGGCGCTCTTCCAGGAGCAGTATGACGAGCCCTCCAGGCGCAACGTCATCCATTTCCTGGCGTTCTCGCCCCACAATCCGTCCAGCATCTTCTCGTGCCTTGATGTGGCGCGGCGCTCGGCGCGGGCCGTGCGCACCGCCATCACGCGGGAGATGTGGGAGGCCATCAACGATGCATGGCTGGAGCTGCGCCGCTACTCGGTGGAGACCATGTCGCCCCGCCAGCTGGCCGAGTTTCTGGCCTTCGTGAAGGAGGCGTCCCTCAGGTTCGACGGGTCGGCCTACCGCACCATGCTGCGCACCGATGCCCATGCCTTCTTCCGCCTTGGCACCTTCATCGAGCGGGGCGATGCGACGGCGCGCATCCTTGATGTGAAGTTCCACGTCCTCCTGCCGGAGGGGGACACGGTGGGCGGTGGGCTCGACTATTTTCAGTGGTCGTCCATCCTGCGGGCGGCCTCGGCGCTTACCGCCTATCAGTGGGTGTTCAGGGATGCGCTGCGCCCCTGGCGTGTGGCCGAACTCCTGATTTTGCGCGATGAGCTGCCCCGCTCCATCGCCAACTGTGCCAACAACACCATGCGCTTTTTGGACCAGCTGACGGCCGATTATGGCCGCCAGGGCCCTGCCCAAAGGGCCGCGCGCGCCTACAACGCCGAGCTGGTGAACACCTCTGTGGATGCCATCTACAGGGAAGGCCTGCACGAATTCCTGTTGCGCGTGGTGGAGAAGAACAACGCCCTCGGCATGGCGATCGAAAACCAGTATCTTCGCTGACACACACTGTCTCCTAAGGCACGCGGGCCTTGGCCCCCTCCACCGTGCCGTCCCACATGGACTGCCCATGCGCCTGACCATCCAGCACGAGACGCGGTATCGCTATGAGACGCCGCCTCGCTCCGTCATTGACGTTTTGCGCCTCACCCCCTGTGCCAGCGCCTTTCAGGCGGTGCGGGACTGGCGCATCGATGTGACGGGGGATGTGCCCCTTCGCCGGTTCGATGATGCGTTCGGCAACATCACCCACACCTTCTCCAGCGATCAGGTGAAGGACGAGTTGGTGATCACCGCCGTCGGCACGGTGGAGACGCAAACCTCCGACGGTGTGGTGTCGGGCACGCGCGAGCCTTTGCCCGTCGGCGTGTTCCAGCGCGAGACGCCTTTGACGACGCTGACCCCTGCCTTGAAAGCGTTTGGCACGGACGCTGCGGCAGCAAGCGATGGCACTGAGCTCAGCCTTGCCCATGCCCTCAACGCCCACGTTCACAAGTCCATCACCTTCGAGCCTGGCACAACGGGGGTTGCAACGGCTGCCGACGATGCGTTGGAGGAAGGCAAAGGCGTGTGCCAGGACCTTGCCCACATCCTCATCACCATCGCGCGCGCCCACGGTCTGCCTGCTCGCTACGTGTCGGGCTACCAACACTCCGACGATCACGCCAGGGACGCCCACGCGGGCCACGCCTGGACGGAAATCCACATCAAGGATCTTGGCTGGGTGGGGTTCGACCCGTCGGCGGGCCTCAGCCCTTCGGACGCCTATGTGCGTGTGGCGGTCGGGCTTGATTATCTGGGCGCATCGCCTGTGCGCGGAGCCATCTATGGCGGCGGCGGGGAGGAGCTTCACGTGGCCGTCACGGTGGACCGGGCCCAGTGGGGTCAACAGCGCCAGTCAACGGGCGGCCAAAGCCAGTCCATGCAATAGCGCCTGTCCGTGCCATAAAAGGGTGTGCTGCGTCCGATTCGGGACGCACGGTCACACGAAATGGGCTCCCATGACCTACTGCGTCGGCCTCCTTTTGGAGCGTGGCCTTGTGATGGTGGCGGACACGCGCACCAATGCCGGCCTCGACAATGTCTCCACCTTTCGCAAGCTGCAGATTTTCGAGGTGCCTGGGGAGCGTGTGGTGGCCATTGCCACCGCAGGCAACCTTGCCGTCACCCAATCGGTCATGAGCCACCTTGTGGAGGGCCTGCCTGGACCGACGGGCGAGATTGAGACCCTTTTCACCGCTCCCTCCATGTTCGAGCTGGCGCAGCTTGTGGGTCGCGCTGTGCGCGCCGTTGCCAAACGCGATGCGGGCGCCTTGAAGGAAAATGGCGGCGTGTTCGACTGCTCCTTGCTGGTGGGCGGGCAGATTGCTGAGCGCCGGCTGCGCCTGTTCATGGTCTACCGGGCCGGCAACTTCGTGGAGGCGACGGAGGACACCCCTTACCTTCAAATTGGCGAGCACAAATACGGCAAACCCATCATCGACCGCTCGGTGACCTTCGGCACAAGCCTGCCCGAGGCGCTGAAGCTTGGGCTGATCTCCATGGATTCCACCATCCGCTCCAACCTTGCCGTCGGCATGCCTTTGGACGTGATGGTGCTGCCGCGCGATAGCATAGCGCCCACCGTGAACACCCGCATTGACGGTGACGACCCCTACTTCGAGCATGTGCGCAACCGCTGGTCGGACGCATTGCGGGAGGCGCACCAGTCCATCCCCGACCCGCCCTACTGACAAATCTCCACAAGCCCCGCGCAAGCAGGGCGTACTACTTCGCCATAGGCCAGTGTGTTTTGGTGGAGTTTGGAGCGTTTCATGTGGAGTGTGCTGCCGCATTTGTTGCAGTCGGTCGGCTTTCTGGTCGTGGCAGCGTTCGTTCTGGGCGTGGTGTTCGACAAAGTCTCGCCGGGACCATTGCGGCAGGCGGTGTTCGGCGCGCTGTGCGGGGTGTTCGCCGCCCTTACCATGGCGATGAACGTTGCCATTGAAGGGTTTGTGGTGGATGCGCGCACGCCGTTGCTGGTGGCAGCGGGCATGTTTGGCGGGCCCATAGGCGCACTGCTTGCCCTTCCGATCCCCCTTGGCCTGCGCCTTCATCTGGGCGGGCCCGCCGCCCTCGCAGGCGCCGTCGCGGTGGTGAGCGCACTATCGATCGGCGTTGCCGCACGGGTCTTCGTCTTCAGCCGCGGCTGGCCGTTGGACAGGCGCGCTGTGGTGATCGCATCCCTTGCCGCCCCCTTGTGCCTTCTGGCGCTTCTTGCTCCCGGCACGCCCATCCCGCAAGACGTGGTGACCCTCATCATCCTGCCCTTCATGGTGTGGCTGCCCTTCAGCACGGCCATCCTCGGCCTGTCTTGCATGAACGAGCTGACCCGCAGCGACGCCTCGCGCCGCGAAAGGGAGGCCCAGCGCTTCCGCCGCCGCACGCAGCACCTGCCCCAGGGCGTGTTTGACAGCCAGTTGGACCAGCTCCAGCGCCTCAACGCACGCTACGGCACGCGCTATGCGATGATGGTGGTCGCCATCGACAATGCCGACGGTCTGATGAAGCGCCTCACCCGCAAACGGTGGATGCAGCTGCGCACCGACATTGCGCGGATCGTGCGCGACAGTGTGCGCGATTGCGATGTGTGCACCGCCCGCGGACCCGACAGGTTTGCCGTCCTGTTGCCCCACACCACCACCCGCGCCACCCTGCCGGCCGCTGAGAGGATCCGCAGTGCCACAGTGGCCCTCGGCGAGCACGACTGGCACGAAGCCAGTGGCCCCACCGTCTCCATCGGCGTTGCCGACGTTGAGGACGCGTTTAGCGCCGATGCGGTCGAGGTGGCGGCCGAAGGCGCCCTTTATCTGGCCCGCGATCGTACCCCCACCGGCGCACTCGGCCTGCCGAGCGGCCTCAACGATGATCCCACGCTGGTGCGCTCCTTCCCAGGCGCCATTGCCTCCTCCCACGGCATCGGCCTTTCCGGGCAGGATGGGGAGGACGGGGACGCAGCGCACGACGCGCTGCCGGCCGTCGTCACCCCTTTGCGCCCTGTGCGAAGGGCCAAGCAAAGCGCGCGGGCGGCGTAGCCGAACCGGGTCAGGATGATGTAAGGCCCTCATGCCACACGAGGGAACCTTGATGAACGACTGGCCGCTGCACGGGACCATCACCGGTCCCATCGTCATGATCGGTTTCGGCTCCATCGGACGCGGGACGCTGCCGCTGATCGAGCGCCATTTCCGCTACGACCGCCACAGAATGGTGGTGGTCGACCCGTCGGACGCTGATCGCGCGCTGCTGGACGAGCGCGGCATCCGCTTCGTGCAAGAGGCTGTGACACCCGAAAACTACCGCGAGCTGTTGAGCCCGCTTCTGACGGAGGGCGAAGGCCAAGGGTTTTGCGTCAACCTTTCGGTGGACACCTCCTCCCTCGACATCATGCGCCTCACCCGCGAGCTGGGTGTCCTTTACATCGACACCGTGGTGGAGCCTTGGCCGGGCTTTTACTTCGACACCGAGGCCGATCCCTCCACCCGCACCAACTACTTCTTGAGGGAAACTGTGCGGCGGGAAAAGCGCGCCAACCCTGGCGGCACGACGGCTGTCTCCTGCTGCGGGGCCAACCCTGGCATGGTGTCCTGGTTCGTCAAGCAGGCGCTGTTGGACCTTGCCAAGGATCTTGGCCATGGCGAGGCGGTGCCGTCCGACAGGCTCGGCTGGGCCAAGCTCATGCAGGCGCTCGGCGTCAAAGGCGTTCACATTGCCGAGCGCGACACCCAGCGCGCCCGCAACCCAAAGCCCCTCGACGCGTTCTGGAACACCTGGTCGGTGGACGGCTTCATCTCCGAAGGGCTGCAGCCGGCAGAGCTTGGCTGGGGCACCCATGAGCGCTGGATGCCCGACAACATGCACACCCAGGCCGACGGCACAGGCTGCCAGGCGGCGCGCTTCATGCTCCAGCCAGGCGCTGCCACCCGTGTGCGCACCTGGTGCCCGACGCCGGGCGCCCAATACGGCTTCCTCGTCACCCACAACGAGAGCGTCTCCATTGCCGACTACTATACCGTCGGCGAGGGGCTGGAGCCTGAATACCGCCCCACCTGCCACTACGCCTACCACCCGGCCAATGACGCGGTGCTCTCGCTGCACGAAATGTTCGGCCAGGCGGGCAAGCCCCAATCGGTCATGCACGTTCTTGACGAGAACGAGATCGTCGATGGGATCGACGAGCTTGGCGTCCTTCTCTACGGCCATCGCGAAAATGCCTACTGGTACGGCTCGCAGCTGTCGGTGGAAGAGACGCGCCGCCTGGCGCCTTACCAGAATGCGACGGGCCTTCAGGTCACCTCCGCCGTCCTTGCCGGTATGGTGTGGGCGCTGGAGAACCCCGAAGCCGGCATTGTGGAGACCGACGAGATGGACCACGCCCGCTGCCTTGAGGTGCAACTGCCTTACCTTGGCCCCGTCAAAGGCTACTACACAGACTGGACCCCCCTTTACGATCGCCCGGGCCTGTTTCCTGAAGACATGGACACAGACGATCCCTGGCAGTTCAAAAACGTCCTTGTGCGATAGGGCTGGGGACCTTCGCCGCCAAAGGCGTGTGACCGGCCGATGACGCACCCGCGAGCGCATGTGACCCCCTTGTGGCGTCAATCTGAGGGACAAGACGGCGCGCCGGCACTAGACTCCGGCGCCAAACCTGTCCGCCCCGCCTGTTTCAGGGGAGCGGGCGGCGTGGGAGGGCCGACGGCAACGTGTCCCCCCGCCGCGGCACGAGATGAGGGGGTTCGGTGACACTATCCTTGCCAAAAAGCCTGTTTCGCCATTTGGGCCTGCGCGAGGAAGAGACCGCGCACATGCCCGCACGTGTGGCGGAGCTGGTGTCCTTGGAGGAGGAACGCTCCGAACGGCTGATCTGTTGGGTGCAGCTGTCCATCGTTGCCACCTTCGCAACGCTTTACTTCCTGGCGCCGCGGCCCATCGATGCGGCCGACTCCATGTTCGAGCCGGTGCCCATTGCCATCGGTGCCTACCTCCTGTTCACCGTTGCACGGCTGACGGCGGCTTATCTGCGTTTCCTGCCTGGCTGGCTCCTCGTCCTGTCGATGATTGTGGACGTGGTGCTCCTCTACACGCTCATCTGGTCCTTCCACATCGACTATAAGCAGCCGGCGGCCTTCTACCTGAAGGTTCCGACATTTGCTTACATCTTTGTGTTCATTGCCGTGCGGGCGCTCCGGTTCGACCCGCGCTTCGTCTTGAGCCAGGGGCTGTTTGCGGCCGCAGGGTGGGTGGTGATGGTGGGGTACGCCATCTCCCAATCGGGGCCGGAGATCATCACAAGCTCCTTCGTGGCCTACCTCACCGACAATCTGGTTCTGATCGGCGCGGAGTTCGACAAGATCTTCACCATCTTGCTGGTGACCGGCGTCCTCTCCCTTGCCCTTTACCGGGCCAGGCGCACCTTGTTGACCGCGGTGCGGGAAGGGGCTGCCACCCGCGAGATGCGCCGCTTCTTCGGCGCCGGGGTTGCCGACAGGATCACCTCTGCCGAAACCGCCGCCATGGCAGGCGATGCCGTGGACAGGGATGCCGCCATCCTCATCCTCGACCTTCGCGGATTCTCCCAGTTCGCTGCCGATCGCACCCCGCGGGAGGTGGTGGACGTGTTGACCGCCTTCCACGGTGTGGTGATGCCCATCATCACCCGCGAGGGCGGTGTTGTGGATAAGTTTCTGGGCGATGGGGTGATGGCCACCTTCGGCGCCGTCAGCCCGTCGGACACCGCCGCCGCAGACGCCCTCAGGGCCCTTCAAGCCATCATGCAGACCCGGGAGGATTGGTTGACGCACCTTTCGTCCAAGGGCCTGCCGGACTTGCCTGTCAATGGCGGGCCGTGTCGGGGCGTGTGGTGGCAGCAACCCTTGGCGACGAACAGCGCCTTGAATTCACGGTTATCGGCGGCGCACCGAACCTTGCGGCCAAACTGGAAAAGCACAACAAGGTTCTGGGCAGCGTTGCCCTCACCACCGAAGAGACCTACGCACGCGCCACGACGGAAGGTTTCGACATCCCCTGCCACGCCCTTGGCGTTGTGGAGGTGCCTGGCGTCGACACCCCTGTCAGCCTGATCCGCATCGCTTAGACCAACGCGTTCCGACACCCCCTCCCTCCCGGAAGGACCCATGCTGAGAAAACTCTACGATCGGACGATGGCGTTGGCCGGGAGCCGACATGCAGAGCCGGCCTTGTTCGGCGTGTCGTTCACCGAAAGCTCGTTCTTTCCGATCCCGCCCGATCTCCTGTTGATCCCCATGGTGTTGTCCAACAGGGCGCGTTGGATTTGGTATGCGACCCTTTGCACGGTCGCCTCAGTCCTCGGCGGCCTTGCGGGGTATGCCATCGGGCTGTGGCTGTTCAACGACGTCGCCCTGCCGATCCTTGAGGTCTACGGCTATGCCGACAAGATCGAGGCCTTCACCGAAAGCTTTAACGCGTGGGGGTGGCTGATTGTGTTCTTCGCGGGGATCACGCCCTTCCCCTACAAGGTGATCACCATCACCGCCGGTGCAACGGGCCTGTCCATCCCCATATTCATCGTTGCCAGTTTGGTGTCCCGCGGCCTGCGCTTTTTCATTGTGGCGGCGCTCTTGTACTGGCTGGGGCCACCCATCCGCGCCTTCATCGAGGAGCGGCTCGGCCTTATGTTGACCATCGTGGTGGTCCTTGGGATCGCCGGCTTCTTTGCGATAAGGTTGATCCGATGACCCTGTCTTCGCGGACCCTTGCCGGTGTGTCGCTGGCGGTGATGGTGGCGGCGCTGGCAACGGCCTGGGGTTTCCAGTTGATAGGCAACTTCACCCCCTGCCCTTTGTGCCTTGAACAGCGCGTGCCCTACTATGTGGGCATTCCCTTGGGGCTGGTGGCCCTTTTCCTGATTGGCCGCGTGCCCACCCTTGGCCGGCTTTTTATGCTGGGTGCGGCCGCCGCCATGGTGTGGACGGTGGGGCTTGGGGTCTATCACGCAGGGGCCGAGTGGGCGTTCTGGCCTGGGCCGGACACCTGCGGCGGCGGCGAGGCTGTGACGGATGCCTCCAACCTTCTGGCGGCCATCGAGCAGTCCACCTTCGTCAGTTGTACCGACGTGCAGGGCCGCATCCTTGGTCTGTCCTTTGCGGGCTGGAATGTGGTTGCGGCAGGGTTTGCCGCTCTCGTGATGCTGGCGGCCGCCTTTGCCCCCCGCGCGCCACGCGCTGCCGACGACGCGCACACGGCGGTCTCGCGCGCATGAGCGACATCGACACCTTCACTGCCATTGCCGCGCAGGTTTACAGGGAGCTTCCGGCAGAGTTTCGCCGCCTGACACAGGACATTGAGCTGCGCATCGAGGATGTGCCCGATGAAGAGACCTGTGAGATGATGAAGCTGTCTCACCCGTTCGACCTTCTGGGCCTGTTTCAGGGGGTGGGTCTGCGTGATGCCCCTGCGGCAGAGTATACCGGCCTCATGCCCAACAAGATCTGGCTGTTCCGCCTGCCGATCCTTGCCTTCCAGGCCGACGGGGAAGACAGCCTTGAGGATGTGATCCGCCACGTTCTCATCCACGAGATCGGCCACCATTTCGGCCTTAGCGACGATGACATGTACGCCATCGACGATGCCGACGATGAGGGCGAGGGCCAACCGACCACCCACTGACGGTGGACGCCGCTTCGCTCTTGCGCATGTCCTGCTGGAATTGGCTCAGGTGGAGCGAAGAGCAAGCGCGCTAGTGCCAGGCGTTCACTCGGTGGCGCCGACGCGGATTCTGGCCCTGTGGGCGGCCTCGCGCACCACGCGGCGCGCCTCGTTCACGTCCCCCCAGCCGCACGAGCGGGGGGCGAGGCCGGCGTCCTCGTCTCGGTAGTGGGCGGCAAAATGCTCCACCTGCCGCAAGAGGCTTGTGGGAAGGTCGGCGTAGTTGGCAACACCCTCAAAGCGGGTAGCAATGCGCGGCGCGGGCACGGCAAGCACGGTTTCCTCTTCCGCCTCGCTGATCACGTACAAGACGCCGAGGGGGCGCACGCCCACCACGGTTCCGACGGGAAGGGCGGCAAGACCCACAATCATGATGTTGAGGGGGGCGCCATCCTCCCCTGCCGTGCGCGGGACAAGGCCAAGGTTGCCTGGCGTGCGCATGGCGGTGTTGTAGACTGCTTGAAGGGTAAAGGCACCCGTTGCCTGATCCAGACCGATCTGCATGGGCTCAGTGCCTGAGGGACAGGTGACGAACGCGTTGATGTCGTCCGGCGGGTCTACGCCCAGTGCGATGCGGTTCAAAGGAACCATGGCAACCCGTCAGAGCCGCTTGGGACGCACCGGGGTCCACCGGCGAAGGCCGGAAGGGACACAACGGTCCAACCAAAGGGGCCCATGGGCTAGCGCCTGACCCTGACCGTGGGCGGTCGGTCGAACCCGTAGGCCACCTTGTCCACCCGTTTTGAGGCGAACGCTTCCTCAGCCGACGCCACGACGCGGCCGCCGAGCCTTTCGTAGAAGCCGCAGCCCAATTCGTTGTCGCTGAGGCACCACACGACCAGCGTGTCGTGACCCCGCCGCGACAAACGGCTCTGCACCGACCTGAACAAACGCTTGCCGAAGCCGAGGCCGGCAAACTCAGGCTGGATGTATAGTTCGTAGATCTCGGCATGGTAGGGAAGTGTGCGCACCCGGCTCGCGCCATAGGTGATGTAGCCGCGCACACGATCCTGGGCTTCCAGGACGAGGATGGGCACACGCCGCCGCACAGCTTCGCCCCACCAGACAGGGCCACGCCGCGCGATCATCTTCTCCAGTTCGTCGCCTGGCAGAACGCCGCGATAAGCGAACCGCCATGCCTCGTCATGCACCGCGGCAATGCCTGCGGCATCGCCCTCCCTCGCTGGTCTGATGGCGATGGCACTGGTCGTCATAAGGAGATGGTGCGACAGAGGCCGTCAGGTCGCAAGTCCTATTGTGGATGCCGGCCTTGGGTGAGGATGCGGTTGCAAGCCTGGCGGCGGCGTCGCATATCTGCCGCGGTGAAGACTAAGACGCCCCTTGCCTCCCCTGTGGACGTGATCTCCTTCGGCTGCCGTCTCAACGCGCTGGAGGGAGAGAGCGTGCGCGCGGCTGCCGCCTCGTCTGAATTGGGCGAGATTGTGGTGGTCAACACGTGCGCTGTGACCGCAGAAGCTGTGCGTCAGGCGCGCCAGACCATCCGCCGCGTCCGCCGCGAGCGGCCCCACGTCCGCATTGTCGCCACAGGATGTGCTGCACAGATCGACCCTGACACATTCGCCCAGATGGACGAGGTGGACCACGTCCTGGGCAACGGCGAGAAGATGGCGCCCTCCGTCTGGCAAGGGCTTGAGGCGGCGCCACGGGTCCTTGTCAGCGACATCATGTCCCTGTCTGAGACAGCCGCCCACCTTGTGGATGGCTTCAAGACACGCACCCGCGCCTTCGTGGAAGTGCAGAACGGGTGCGACCATCGCTGCACGTTCTGCATCATCCCCTATGGCCGCGGCGCCTCGCGTTCGGTCCCCATGGGGGTGGTGGTGGATCAGATCGAAAGGCTCGTCCAATCAGGCCACCAGGAGGTGGTTTTGACCGGTGTGGATCTGACGAGCTACGGCGCTGATCTGCCGGCGAGCCCAAAGCTTGGCGATCTTGTGGCGCGCATCCTGACCCATGTGCCCGATCTTGCGCGGCTGCGGCTGTCGTCCATCGATTCCATTGAGGTGGATGAGACACTGCTTGATCTGATCGCGAACGAGCCGCGGCTGATGCCCCACCTTCACCTTTCGCTCCAGGCCGGTGACGACCTCATCTTGAAGCGCATGAAGCGCAGGCACCTGCGTGAGGATGCCATCCAGTTTTGCGAAACGGTGAAGGCGCTCAGGCCGCAGATGGTGTTCGGGGCCGACCTCATCGCAGGCTTTCCCACCGAGACCGAGGACATGTTTAAGAACACCCTCGACATTGTGGAGGCGTGCGGTCTGACCCTTGTCCATGTTTTCCCCTTCTCCCCCCGAAAGGGCACGCCGGCAGCGCGCATGCCCCAGGTGGAGGGCCAGGTGGTGAAGGCGCGTGCGGCGCGTCTGCGCACCCTTGCCGCCGCCCGGCTCGATGCCACCCTTGCCGGCCGGGTGGGCGCACCCGCCTCCGTTCTGGTGGAGGACAAGGGCCGCGGCCGCACGGAGGATTACTTGCCTGCACGGGTTGAGGGTGAGGCGCCCCCAGGGGCCGTGGTGAAGGGCCGCGCCGTTGCCGCCGAGGAGGGGATGCTCGTCGTCCGCGAGGCGGCGTGAGCGAGAAAGGTCGCTCATTCTGGGGGTTCGGCCGCAAGAAGGCCGCCCCTCCCGCCGAGCCTGTTCCCCCCACCGAAGACGCCGCCAAGGACGACGGCGTGTCGGTTCAGACCGCGACTCCCACTGCCGCCGAAGACGGGCCGACCCAGTCGTCGGGCGGGTGGTTTGCCAAACTGAAGCAGGGGCTCAGCCGGTCCTCCAACAGCCTTGGGGACAGCGTTTCGGGCCTCTTCACCAAGAGCAAGCTCGACGCCAACTCCATCCAGGATCTGGAAGACATCTTGATCCAGGCCGACCTTGGCCTCGACACAGCCATGGCCATCACCGACCGCCTGTCGGAAGGCCGCTTCAAGCGCGGGATCGAGGGGGAAGAGCTGCAAGAGGTCTTGGCTGAAGAGGTGGAGCGCGTGCTCGGCCCGCTCGCTGTGCCTTTGAGCGTTGCTGGCCCCTCCCCCTTCGTCATCTTGGTGGTGGGTGTGAATGGGACAGGCAAGACCACCACCATCG
>JBCDCF010000041.1:0-12317 GCA_039182345.1 Pseudomonadota bacterium | reverse complement strand
GGCCTCCACCACAGCGCTCAGATGATCGGGGTCGAAAGGAAAGAGGGTCACCATGTCCTGCACGGTGGTCATGCCCGACTTCAAGCATTCCAGCGCCCCGAGGAGCGTGCGCACCTTGATCTCCTCGCGCGAGCGCTTGGGGTATTGGGGAGGCAGAGCCAGAAGGCGCCAGGTCTCAAGCGGCTCCTCCTCCATGGTGCCTTTGGCCAGCACATCATGGGAGTGGTAGTGGGCGTTGATGAAGCCTGGGATCACCAGACGGTCGCTGGCATCGATGGTCTGGCATCCTGGATGGCGCGCAACCGCGTCTGTAAGGTCGGGGCCGATGGCGACAATCGCCCCACCCGCCACAAGGATGTCGGCGGTGGCGGGGGTGTGCGGGTCGCCGCCAGGGACCATCACCCGGCCGCCTTTGATGTGAAGGGGTGGCTGCGCTGACATCAGTGGTGGGGTCGGCTCCGTGTCTAAGGGGTCAGCGGGTGCCGGCGTAAAACGCGATGCGCCGTTCAAGGGCGCCGACAATCCCAATCAACGTGAAGGAGAGCACGAACACCACGATGATCAGCGCCCAGAACCTCTCCATCAAGAACATGGAGAGGTAGGTGTCGAAGAGGCCGCCGAACCCGATCAACGCAATGATGATTTGCCCGACAATGACGCCTTTGACGGCACGGATCACCGCAAGGCGGATGCCCGTCACCATCTCCGGCAGAGCGGCAGGCACGACGATGGACCAGATGATGGTCCGCCGACGCGCGCCGAACACGCGCCCCATCTCCACCAGCGACGGCGACACGTGAAGGACGCCTGCCTGGGTGTCCAGGATCACCACCCAGACCGAAAACAGGAAGACGGTGGCAATGATGGTGGCCTCGCCAATCCCCAAAAGCGGCATCAGCGCGGGCACGACCGCTGTGAGGGGGGCCGACAAAAAAAGGTTCACCCACATGGACAGGAGCTGATCGGCCCGTTTGCGCAAACCCATCAACAGGCCGATGGGAACGCCAACGAGGATGGACAGAAGAAGGCCGATGGCAAAGGTGCGCGCAGTCAGCCACAGCGCATCCCAGAAGGACTGGCGCTCGAACAGGTCCCCCATGGCCATGACGACGCTGGAGAGCGGCGGGATCAGATCGATGATGCCGAGTTGGCCGACAATCTCCCAAAGAGCCGCCCACACGATGAGGGACCAGAAGGGGGAGCTTTTGGTGACGGCCCGCGCCAGGCGTGCCACCGGGTTGGTGGTGCGTGGGGGCGTTGGGGTGATGACGGACACCAAGGCTACTCCACGTAGCGCCGAAGGCCGGCCCAGATCTCCTCCACCAGCTCGATGTAGCGGGGGGTCCTGCGGATGACGTCCACATCGCCGGACCGGTCGATGTCGGGCCTGACGATTTTCGACACCGTGCCGGGGCGCTGGGTGAGGATGATCACCTGGTCGGAGAGGTAGACGGCCTCTTCGATGGAGTGGGTGACGAAGATGACCGTCTTCTTCTCCACCTTCAGAAGCTGGATGAGATCTTCCTGCAGCTTGCGGCGCATTTGTTCATCCACCGCGGAGAAGGGCTCGTCCATCAACAAGATGTCGGATTGGACGGCCAGCGCGCGGGCAAGGCCGGCTCTTTGGCGCATCCCGCCTGACAGTTCATGGGGGTAACGCGCCTCAAAGCCGGCCAGCCCCACCTCTTCGATGTAGCGCCGCGCCGTCGCCTCGCGGGTCTTGCGGGGGACCCCCTGCACGCGCAGGCCAAACGCCACATTGTCAAGGACGCTCGCCCAGGGAAGGAGGGCAAAGTCCTGGAAGACGAGCGCGCGGTCTGGCCCCGGCCCGCGAATAGGTGTGCCGCGCACCGTCACTTCGCCCGCCGTCGGTTCGATCAGGCCTGCGATGATTTTCAACAGCGTGGTCTTGCCGCAGCCGCTTGGGCCAAGGAGCGAAGTGAGCTTGCCCTTAGGGATGGTGAGCGACACCCCGTCCAGCGCCGTCACCGTCTCGTTGTAGACAAGGCGCACGTCCTTTGCCGCAAGGATCGCCTCGTCTGCAGGGGCGGCAGGGTCGAACGCGTGCAGGGGCTCTGGGGCGCTCATGCGCTGTCCTTCTGGTGGGTGCGGAACAGGCGGCTCTCCACCCACTGGAGCAGGCCAAGAACCACGGCCGCCAGCGCGATGATGGAGACGATGGCGGCAAACATCTTGTCGTAGCGGGCGATGGAGCGGTTGTAGGTGATGAGATCGCCAATGCCCGTGGGGGTGATCAAGAGTTCGGCCAGAACAATCCCAATAAAGGCGCCCGATACGCCCAAGCGCAGCCCAGCAAAGATCATGGCGCTGGCCGAGGGTAAGATGACCAGAAGGATGGTGTTGAGGCGCGATGCCAAAAAGCTCTTGGACATGGCCAGCAGCGACGGGCTGGTGGACTGAATGCCTTTGTAGCTGTTGAGCGCCACCAGCGGCAGGCCGAGGATGACGATGGCAATCACCTTGGCCTGATCATCAATCCCGTACGCATAGGTGATCAAAGGGATGATGGCCGACACAGGCGCGGTCTGAAAGATGATCAAAACCGGCAGGAGAAACCATTCCGCCGTGCGGGCAAGGGCGACGGTGACACCGATGAACACGCCGCCGACAATGATGATCGCAAGACCTGTCAGCAACGGCGGGAGGCTGTTGGCGTAGGCGGCCCACATCTCGCCCGACCACACCATCTCAACGAAGGCCACCACCACATCAGAGGCCGGCGGCAGGGCAAGGCTGATGGGCGACCGGCCGGCAATCTCCCAGATGGCGAAGGCCAAGGCCACCGACGCCAGCCGCCAGACCCAGATGGACGACAAGAATTGTCCTGACCGTCCCTTCATGGCGGCGGCGGAGGGAAGGGGGGTGGCATCCACCCCGCTCACCACATCCACCTGTCGCGGTGTGTCCGGCCGAAACAATCAGCCGGCAACGCAAGACGGTGGCCGACACCCCGTCGACCGCCTTGCCCTATGGCAGTGTCTTGCACGACGGCGATGCGTGTTGGCGCCGTTACTCGGTCGCAGCCTTCGCCTTTTCGATGATGTCGAAGGTCCAGAAGGAGGCAGGGTCGATGTCGGCCGGATCGCCGGTCAACGCGCCGGACTGGGTGAGGAACGCCACGTCGGCCTCGGCCGCCTTCAGGCCGCCACCGTCTTCAGGAAACAGGCCCGCAGTTGTGGCGGTCTCGAAGTAAGGGGTGATCTCGCCCACAAGCTCCTCGGGAAGGTCGGGGAGAAGGTCCATCTCTTCGCGCAACTTTGCCGGCAGCGTTGGATCGGCGTTGAACTCTTTGGCCGCACGCATCAACTCTTCCACGATGACTTGGACTGCGTCAGCGTTCTCCTCCAGAAAGCTTGTGGTGGCGTAAAGAACGCTGTCGGAGCCTGTGGTGTCGCCCATGGGCAGGAGGCCGAACTTGTCGGGCGCTTCGTTGGTGACGAGGCGTGTGTTGGTGATGTCGAGGAAGGTGGCGTCGATGTTGCCACGGCGCAGGGCAACCGCGCGCACCTCAGAGCCCGGCACAAAGCTCATCTCGGAGAATTTGATGCCGTGGACGCCTTCCATAAAGCGCGCGATGGCTTCCGTGCCCGACCCGCGCGCGTGGACGGTGATGGGCGCGCCATCAAGGTCTTGCCAAGACGTGATCTTCTCTTTGTTGACGACGGGGAAGTAGGCAAGGCGACGCAGCTGGTAAAAGTTGCGCACCGGGCTGTCACCCAAAGTCTGCTGCGCGGCATAGGCGGTGCCGACCCCGATGTCGATCTGCCCGTTCAGCACGGCCTGGAAGACCACATCGTCGGACTTCAGCGAGATGATTTCAGCGTCCACACCGCGCTCGGCCGCACGGGCAAGGGCCACCAGCTGGATGAGGTTCTCGCCGGTCAGCGTGTCCGCCTCGGCAAGGGTGATGGTGTCGGCCCGGGCGGCCTGGGGCGCTGCAATGGCTGCCGCGAGGGTGAGAGCGGCGGCGCCGCGCGCTAGGGTCTTGGTCCACCTCATGAGCCTCTCCATCGTCATGGCAAGCGTCGGCTTGCGGTTCCTGCACAACTATTCAGCATGCACATGTTTTGCTCCAGGATATTGTCCGCGGGAGGCCACCTATTGATCAAATCAAAAGACATGATGGATTGCGTCTATTTGCTTATGAGTGAAGGCGCCAACACGCCATCCGCCTGGCACCGCCCCGAAAGTGCGCGGGAGTCGGCCCTGCCCTAAAGGCGGAGCTGTCGAACGGCGTTTTCTCTATAGATGGCTGCGGCGCGGTCCTCCTGGAGTTGGTCGATGACCGCCTGGTTGTCGCGCGGGGAGGACCAGGGGCCGGCGTCCAGGCGCTCGTCGGGCAGGTCCGGGCGGAAAAACGGGTGGTCGGTGCCGAACATCACCTTGTCCCACCCGGTCATGGTGCCGGCGCATTGAAGCGTTTCGGGCGCGTAGGTGATGGCGTCGACGAAGATCTTCTTCAGATAGGTGCTGGGCGGTGCTTTGAGGTCAAACCTCACCGCATCTGTCTTGGCGGCGCCATCGATCCGCCCTGCAAGGAAAGGCAGCGTGCCGCCGGCATGGGCGGCAAGGATCGACAGGTTCGGGCAGCGATCGAACGTTCCCGCAAGGATCAGCCTTGCAAGGGCAATGGTGGTCTCGAACGGGAAGCCGAGAGCAAGCTTCAGCGTGTGGCCCGTGTCCGTGAACAGATCGTCGCCCACACCGTGGTGGGGGTGGATGAAGGCTGTGAGCTGCAACGCTTCAAGCCGTTCCCAAACCGCCATGAGACGCGGGTCCTGCAGCCCTTCGCCGAGCCCTGTGGTGCCCAGGATAATGCCGCGCAAATGGGGGAGTTTGGCAATGCGCTCCACCTCCGCCGCACAGGCCTCGGGCGCGGTAACGGGGAGGACGCCGAAGCCGTAAAAGCGCCCGCCAGCGTCTGCGCACCAGCCCTCCAAATCCTCATTGAGGGCCGTTGCCGCGGCGGGGGCGTCGCGAGGGTCCAAGAACTCCAGCCAGGGGTTGGCCAGCGACAGGACGGAGATCTCAATGTCGTGGGCATCCATGTAGGCGAGCTTGCGCTCGGGCGAGAAGTATTCGCCGCCAATGGGGCGGCCTGACGCTGTGGTCTCGTCGGCATCTTCCCCCGGCAGGATGACGAGGCGCAACGCACCATCGGCCTTGACGATCCGCGGCAGGCTGGTGCGATCAAGCAGAAGGTCCCTGTAGCGCGGCAGGTAGACATGGGTGTGAACATCGATTGCCTTGCGGGCCATGGCCGTCCTCCATCAAAGAGCGCAACCGCCCTGCCGGCACTGTGGTCAGATGCACAACGCGTACCACCACAGTGTTCACCACGCGCTCCACCGCTGGCAAGGACGCGCCGGCGCACCGCCCCGCCGTCGGCGTCGCTGATGGGGTTTCGCGGTGCGGCAGCGTCGGTCGCGGACAGGCAGCGCGAGGCTACAAAACGCCATCCAGCGAGAACTGGCACCAGTCCGACATCTTGCGATAGACGGCCGAAAACCCTGCAAGCGACACCGTTTCCTCCCCGAAGGCGGCAACGGTGAGGGTCAAGGTGTTTCCCTTGGCCATGGCCGCCAGGATCGGCCCCGTGTGCGCCGATGGCACGGTGAAGTTGTTGCGGCCGTCTGTGAAGTCCCAGTCGAGGATGGTCGAAATCCGGGTCTTTCCGTCGAAAGACCATGTGGAGGCCAAATCTTCCGGGGCGAGCGCCATGGGCTGGCCGTCTTCCCCCAAACCTTTCAACAGCGTGATGGTCGACCGACGATCGGACGCGTCCGCCGCGGGCCCTTGATGCTGGATGCTCATCAGGAGAATGCCATCCAATTTGTCGGCCTCCATGGTGCAGGTGACCTGTGCGTTGTCGTCAGCGGCCTCTCCGCTCGCACTGACGCTCCAGTCCTTGTAGGTCCGGCTCTTGTCATTGGCCGCGTGGCTTGCGGCGAAAGGGAGTGCAACCAATGCTGCGGTCAGTATTGCCTTCAGGGTGAGGGTCACTCTTGCCATCCCTTCTCAATCACCGCCGCAGATCGAACCATGCGGCCAACCCCTTTCCAAAGGCCGGACGTCTTGCGCCGGCCCGCCTGTCACCGGTCCCTTATCATATCCGCACAAAGGCGTCGGTGGTGGCGTCCCTCGGCCGGTCGCAATCCTTTCCCTTGCAGACGGTGAGAGGGGGCACGTAGGCTTAAGAATGCGCGCCGCACTGTGCCCATCCACCTGGTCGACTTAGGGATCGAAGCCATGGCAGATCTCTTCAATCAGGACCTGTTCTTGGACGGGGTGGTCGCCCTCTTTGCCCTGTTGAACCCTTTGATTGCCGTGCCGGTGTTTTTGGGCCTGACGGAGACCTTCAGCACTTCGGAGCGACAGCGCACGGCCGCCATTGCAGGGATGACGACGGCCATTGCCCTTGTGACTGCGGCTGTGTTGGGTGACCAGATTCTTTCTGTGTTCGGCATTCATGTTCCCGCCTTCAGGATTGCCGGCGGGCTGATTGTCTTCACCATCGCCCTTGGCATGCTGCGTAGCGATGCTGGCGGTGCCGCCGAGGCAGGCAGCAACGCCGACACGGACGATCATCGGTCCCCGGCCAGCGTCGCGGTCTATCCGCTGGCGATACCCCTGTTGGCGGGACCGGGCGCCTTCGTCACCGTCATTGTGTTCAGCGCACGCATCGACACCATGGCGGACTTTGTAACGTTCAGCGCTGCCATTGTGGTGATTTCGTTGGTGCTGTGGCTGTCCATGGCGTTTGCGACGGCCGCGGGACGGGTCTTGAACAAAACCGCCATCAGCATTGGCACCAAGATTCTGGGGATTTTGCTTGCTGCCGTGGCGGTGGAGATGGTCATCGCTGGCGTGGATGCTCACTTCCTCTCAAGGTATTCGTAAGTCGTCGAGGGCCGCGCCGCCCAGCGCCCCTGACCGCGCCACAAAGGCCGGTGCCGCCTCACGATGCTGTCGGTGGCACTTGATTGCCCGCTTGCGATCCCATAACCGTCGCCAACGCAAACATGGAGGGTGACATGGCAAAGCGATTTGACGTCGACAACGACCCATCCTTTCGAGGTGACATCTAAGCGCCGCAAAGGCTTCCCATCCGAAACCCGGGTGAAGACCGGCCACCGTACGGTGCATGGGCGATGTGGAGCTTCGGGAAAAGCTAGGCCGGCGGGATCCGTGTCCCTGTGGGTCGGGCAAGATCTTCAAGCGCTGTTGCTTATCGAGCGGACGCTATGATGGCAGCAACAAGGATGACTACTTTTAGGGAGCGCCGGTAACACCGGCGCTTTCAGAGCCCGTCACACCAGGAAACCTTAACGGACCTCGATCCCCAGCCGTCGCGCCTTCGCCTTGAAGCTCTGGCTGAAGGCTGCGACGCCCACACCCACCGTGTCGGGATAGGCCCCATAAACCCGTGCAAACACGGCTGACGGCATGCCGATCACGCCGCGGCTGCGGGTGGATTTGGCCAGGATCACAGGACCGCCGCTGTTGCCGAGCCGCGCGGCGCAATTCATGGCGTGGGTGCTCTCACGGTGGCGGAGATGGCGCGTGTGGCGCCGCTCCAGGGGAAGCGCGCACTGGCGCTTTCGGCCGCGACGCACGTCCTTCTCATCGGCCAGACACGTGGTGCGGCTCTTGCCGGCCTTCTCAGCATAGTCACACCACCGGTCAAGGTCGGCGCAACTGAAGAAGGAGGGGTGCAGGAGGCGCGAGCGTGGCATGAGCTGGCAGTTGCCAGACACCATCAGCGAGCCGCTGAACCCTTTCGGGTAACCCACGACAGTCAACCTTTGACCGTTCGAGGGGCGCGCCCTTTCGATGTAGAACTTGCCCACCGATCCATAGCTGACGCCACCGCCGAAGCTGACCTCATAAATGGCCACATCGTTGTGGCGCAGCACCCGCTTGGCGGTGCGGCTGCGTCGACCGCGATAGCTGAAGATGGGGCTGCGGCCGACCACGTGGCTTGCGGTCATCACCAGAAGGCGGCCCTGTTTGTTGGCGACGAAAAAGGCGCTCGCCTTCGCGCTGGACCGGCCTTTTTCCCAGGCGCGCACCATTGCCGTGCCGTAGGCCCCTGCGCGCCGAAACTTGCTGGTCTTGAACTCGATCGCCTCGGCAGGGGTGGGCGCTGGGACGGTGGTCAGAACCAGCGCGGCCACCACCGTGGCGAGGATGGCGGCAACGTAGCCGCGCACGGGACCCACCGTCAGACTACCCGCACTGGGGCGCGTAGACGTAGACGAGGGTTCCTCGCGTGATGTTGACGTTGTCGCGGCCGCGCACCGCGTCGATCAGCGCCTGCGTGCCGCCCCGCTGGAAGCCGAGGCTGCCCTGACCCACGTGCTTTGAGTACTGGAGGCGAATGTGGTCGTGGAAGGTCACCCCGCCGAGGGCCTGACCTTGCAAGGGCTTCACCTGGATGCCGTAGCCGCTGCAGGTTTGTGTGCGCACCCGGACCCAGCCTTCATTGGGGTTGGGGTGGCAGGTGCCGGTGTACATCCAGCCGGGGCGGGTCATGTGGGTGGAGCCGCCTTTGACCGTGTTGCGGCACGTGGTCAACATCATCGACTGGGTGTTGAGATTGATGCGGCGGTAGAAGCGTTGCTTGGCTTTGCTCCAGGCCCAACTGGGGTCGGGCCGCTGCGCCTTATAGATGTACCAGGCGCCGCCATGGATGATCTTACTGCGGTGCACCACCTTGCAGCGCGCCAGATCAACCACATAAAGCCGCTGGTTGGTCTGCGGCTTGGTGTAGTCAATCAAGATCACGTGGCGCTTGTTGCGGATGACGCCGCGCCCGTAATACCGGGGCAGCTGGCTCGCCATCACCTGAAACGCTTTGCGGGATTGGCGAAATCCGTTGAGGCACTTTTGCGCCGATTGGATGGTGAGGTCGCCGCGCGACTGGGCCTTCACCTCGGGCGCGGGCGCTGTGACCGTCACCCCAAGGGTGAGAGACAGCACCGCCATTGTGCGCCAGAGCCGACGCGTTCCAGTCCGCAGGTCCATCGCCATCGCGCGTCTCCCAACCGCTTGCAAACTGCCAATCATGTGGCTGCGATGGTAGCGAAATGGGGCAGGAGGTCGAACGCCGATACGGGCAATTCACAGGCGGCGCGGTGAATTTCGTCTCCGGTTTCGACCTTTCGGCCACGGTGCGACAATAAGGCAAGGGGCGAGTTGGTCAGGGGGCGATGCGCACTCTGCGTGCGGGACTGCGCGGGAGGTGCGGCCGGAACCATGGGCGCAGGCGGGTAGATCAGGCGCGATTTGTGGTAAGATCAAGCGCCATCCGGGTGTAAGGGCGGTAGGTTTGGTTGCGCACGATATTGTATTGCGCATGCGGTGTTTCGTTGACGAAGCCGTGCCTTTCGTAAACGGCTTTCACAATGGCGTTCGGTTCTTCCACGTAGACTTCAATCCGGGTCAGGCCGCGGTGGCGCGCGTTGGCAATGGTCTCGTCCAGCAAGCGCTCGCCGATACCGCTATCGACGGCGCCAGGAACCACGAAGACGCCCTCCAGTAGGAGCGTGCCCACCGCATCGGAACGCCATCGAAAGGCACTCCTCGCCGAACCAGACAGAAAGGACGAGAACCGCCGCCACCGGCTGATGACCGTGGGCAGGTTGCTGCCGTCCCGGCGCCAGAACCCACCGTGATGATCGGCAACCGCTGCAAAGCCCACCAACGCCCCGCTGCTGGATACCGCGCTGAGCGCGTAGGCTGGGTTCAGTCTCTTGACGATGGACTCTCTGGTTCGGTCGGTCAGCTTTAGCCTGACGGTGGGCTTCAACCGGCCTTCATAGTAGAGTTCGGCGGCGTCGCGCATGAGGGGTTCAGGGATGCCCTCGCTAATGGTCACGCTCGACGTTTCGTCCTGCACGGCAACTCACACATCCTCGTTGGCGAGGTGTCCTGCTTAGGCGATCGCCGGTGGTTGTACAATTGTGCCCACGGCCTGCGCGATGGGGCGAGCGACACCATACATTCCGCCTATGGATAGGGGAGGTGCCACGATGGCGACTGGTCAAACACTCAGCTACGACGAAGGGCGGCTGAGGGCGGCCCTTGCGCAGGCATGGTCGCTGGAGACGGCGAAACAGTGGACGCCCGAAAACCCTGCATCAGGGCAATGCAACGTCACCGCCGCGGTCGTGTTCGACCTTTTTGGCGGCGACATTTTGCGGACCCGTCTGCCCGGTGTCTGGCACTACTATAACCGCATCGACGGCGCGCGGGTCGACCTGACCGACAGCCAGTTCGATGCGCCCGGTGCCCTCTTCCCAAGGCCGGACATCTATGAGGACCACGTCTCCACCCGCGAGGCCGCCATGGTCGGCATTCCCCAACGCGAGTATGACACGCTGAGGCAAGCGCTGCTCGCACGCTTGGCGGAGGCGGCGGGAGCGGGCGCCGTGCATCGCCCCACAATGGGTTAGGCAAGAGCGAGGGCACGCGACGCAACGCGGGTGACTTGCCGGGGTGCAGGCAATGCGTGAGAACGCTGGCATGACCCTGCGCGCCGCTGTCTGCACGCTTCTTGCCGCCGTCTTCGCCGTGGCAGGCGTCCTCCATTTCACCCACACGGACGCGTTCGCAACCATTGTGCCGCCGCCTTTGCCTGGTCGGTTCATCGTCCGTCTGACGGGGGCGATGGAGCTTTTGTTTGCCGCCGGCATCGTTTGGCCTCGGACGCGGCCGGTGGCGGGCATCCTGCTTGCGCTCTACTGCCTTGCGGTGCTGCCGGCGAACATCTTTATGGCACTCAACGCCATCCCCTTCGGCACTGTCACGGTGCCGCCCGCGGTCCTTTGGTTGCGCGTGGCCCTTCAGTTCCCCCTCATCGCCTTGATTGTATGGGCGACCTCGGCGCCCCGAGCCCCATCACACGCCGGCTGACGAATTGCCGCAATCACAATTTTGGCGACCAACTCGACCTTGCGGTCGGCTGGCTTAGTATGGCGGCGCTTCATTGTTTGAGGAAGGAATGCCCTGTGCGAGCGATTTCGATCCTAGTCCTCACAGTGATCCTGGCGGCCTGCCAGAACGAAGAGGCGGCAGCCCCACAACAACAGGCCGCGCCAAAGGTCACCGTCGCGCACCCTGTCGTCAGACAGATTGTGGAGGATGATGAGTTCGTCGGGCGCTTCGCAGCGGTGGACTTTGTGTCCGTGCGCGCACGGGTGGGCGGCTACCTGCGCGAGGTGCATTTTTCCGACGGGCAAATGGTGGCTGAAGGCGACCTTCTGTTCACCATCGACCAGCGCCCTTTCCGCAGGGAACTGGAGCAGGACGATGCCATGCTGCGCACGGCCAACGCCCAGCTGGAGTATGCGCAAGCCCAGTTCGACCGCGCCGAAGAGCTGGTGGGTCGAGGCACCATCCCCTCGGCCACCTTCGATGAGCGCCAGCAGGCCCTTCTAACCGCGCGTGCGTCGGTGGACTCCGCCAACGCTGCACGGGAGCGGGCGGCGCTGGAGTTGGAGTATACGGAAATCCGTGCCCCCCTTGCCGGGCGGATCGACAGGCGCCTCGTCTCCGTCGGCAATCTCGTTCAAGCAGACTCCACGATCCTCACCACAATCGTCTCCCTCGACCCCATCGACTTTTACTTCGACATCGATGAGCGCGCGCTCCTCAACTATGCCCGCGATGCGCGCGCCCGTGGCGGTGTCCTTCAAGAAGGCGCGAGCGGGCTCGACGTCACCGTGCGCCTTGCCGATGCCAACGACGGCACCTTTGAGGGGCGGCTCAACTTTGCCGAAAACCGCGTGGACGATCAGAGCGGGACCATTCGCCTGCGCGCCCGGTTCGACAACAAAGACCTCATCCTTCAGCCGGGCATGTTCGGCCGTGTGAACGTGCCGGCCTCGCTCCCCTATCAAGGGGTTCTGGTGCCTGATGAGGCCGTGGCGTCCGACCAGAGCCGGCGCATTGTCTACGTGGTGGCGGACGACAACACCGTGTCTGCCACCCCCGTGCGGCCAGGCCCGAGGATCTATGGCTACCGCGTCATCCGCGAAGGGCTGACGGGGGAGGAGACCATCGTCATCAATGGCCTGCCGCGGCTGCGCCCAGGCATCACCATCGATCCCATACGCGAAGAGCTCCCGCCCGAAGCGGCGGAGGGCTAACCCATGCGCTTCACGCACTTTTTCGTCGACCGTCCGATTTTCGCAACGGTCGTCTCGCTGGTGCTCGTCATTGTGGGGGCGCTGGCCTACACCCAGCTGCCGGTCTCCCAGTATCCACCCATTGCCCCGCCCACCATTGTGGTG
>JBCDCF010000040.1:0-12353 GCA_039182345.1 Pseudomonadota bacterium | reverse complement strand
ATGGTGACGCTGTTTTCCTCAAGCAGGGAAATGTACTGCGCACCCTCTGGCGCATAGGTCTGGAACCGGCCGCCGCTGTTGTACTGGCCGGTGATTTCGCGCTCCTGTCGGAAACCCGCAACGGGAACGTGCGTGCCGTGACCATTCAGGAGCGCGAAATCACCGGCCAGTACAACAGCGGCGGCCGGTTCCAGACCTACGCACCCGAAGGTGCGCAGTACATTTCCCTGCTTGAGGAAAACAGCGTCACCATCCGCGCCGAGCCGCCCAATGACGGCATCTCGCTGTGGGGCATCCTCGCCACCTGGTTCCCGATGCTCCTCATCCTCGGCATCTGGCTGTTCCTGATGCGCCAGATGCAGGGCGGCGGCGCCGGCAAGGCCATGGGCTTCGGCAAGTCCAAAGCCAAGCTTTTGAACGAGGCGCACGGACGCGTCATGTTCGAGGATGTGGCCGGCGTGGACGAGGCGAAGGAAGACCTTCAGGAAATCGTCGACTTCCTGAAGGACCCCGGCCGGTTCCAAAAGCTCGGCGGCAAGATCCCGCGCGGCGTCCTCCTGATCGGCCCTCCTGGCACCGGTAAGACGCTTCTGGCACGGGCCATTGCGGGCGAAGCGAACGTCCCCTTCTTCACCATCTCGGGCTCGGACTTCGTTGAGATGTTCGTGGGCGTCGGTGCCAGCCGCGTGCGCGACATGTTCGAGCAGGCCAAGAAGAATGCGCCCTGCATCATCTTCATCGACGAGATCGACGCTGTGGGTCGCCACCGTGGCGCAGGCCTTGGCGGCGGCAATGACGAGCGCGAGCAGACCCTCAACCAGCTCCTTGTGGAGATGGACGGGTTCGAGGCGAACGAAGGCATCATTCTGATTGCCGCCACCAACCGCCCCGACGTGCTTGACCCTGCGCTGTTGCGCCCGGGCCGCTTCGACAGGCAGATCGTTGTGCCGAACCCTGACCTCGTCGGACGCGAAAAGATCCTCAAGGTGCACGTGCGCAAAGTGCCTTTGGCGCCTGACGTGAACCTTAAGACCCTTGCCCGCGGCACGCCCGGTTTTGCCGGCGCCGACCTTGCCAACCTCGTCAACGAGGCAGCCCTTCTGGCAGCGCGCCGCAACAAGCGCCTCGTCACCCACCAGGAGTTCGAGGACGCCAAGGACAAGGTGATGATGGGGGCCGAGCGCCGCACCCTCGTCATGACCGAGGACGAGAAGAAGCTGACCGCCTATCACGAAGCCGGCCACGCGCTTGTCGCCCTTCACATGCCTGCGTCAGACCCGATCCATAAGGCGACCATCATTCCCCGCGGCCGTGCGCTCGGCATGGTGATGCGCTTGCCTGAGAGGGACCAGGTGTCCTTGACCCGGGCCAAGTGTAAGGCCGACCTTGCGGTTGCCATGGGCGGGCGTGTGGCGGAAGAGCTGATCTTCGGCCACGAGAAGGTCACCTCGGGCGCTTCGGCCGACATCAAGATGGCCACCAAGCTGTCACGGGCGATGGCCACGCAGTTCGGCATGTCCGACGAGCTTGGCCCGCTGATGTATGGCGAGAACGAGGAGGAGGTGTTCCTCGGCCACTCCGTCACGCGGAACCAGAATGTGTCGGAATCCACCCAGGAGCTGGTGGACCGTGAGGTGAAGCGTTTCGTCAACGATGGCTACGACACGGCAATGGCCGTGGTGAAGACCAACATTGAGGACCTTCACACCATCGCCAAAGGCCTTCTTGAGTACGAAACGCTCACCGGCGAAGAGATCCGCAACCTGTTGAAGGGCAAGGCGCCTGTGCGCGAAAGCGCCGACGACGACCCCACCCCGCGCGCTTCCGCTGTGCCCACAACAGGTGCCAGCAAGCCGCGCAAGTCACCAGGTGACGGTGGGCTGGAGCCGCAGCCCTCGGCCTAACCGGGGGCCGCGGTTATCACAGCACCGCGCGACACGTTTGAAACCAGATGTGACAGCGGGCCCCGGCGGGCCCGCTTTTGTGTTGGCCCCAGCCGTGATGAGACTGTGCCGCCCGTCTCTCAACGCCAGGGTCGCAGGTGTTGGCGGCGGTCTTGCTTTTCGCATTCTTAAGGAAGGCGCGCTTGTTATGGTGCGCCCGCGGGCGGATTGGGACGAGGAGTGGTTATGACGCGCAGGTATTTTGGGACCGACGGCATCCGCGGACGCGCCAATGCGGGCGTCATGACCCCGGACGTTGCCATGAAGGTGGGCAAAGCCGTGGGCCTCGTCCTTGCCCGCTCTGAGCAGCGGCAAAGGATCGTCATCGGCAAGGACACGCGCCTGTCGGGCTACATGCTGGAAAACGCCATGGTGGCAGGTTTCACCGCCGCCGGTGCCGACGTTTTCCTCCTCGGCCCCATGCCCACCCCTGCGGTTGCCATGCTCACCCGGTCTTTGCGGGCCGATATCGGCGTGATGATCTCCGCCTCGCACAACGCATTCGACGATAATGGCATCAAGATTTTCGGCGCCGACGGGTTCAAGCTGTCCGACGACACAGAGCGCGAGATCGAGGCGCTGCTTGAGAGCGACCTTCAGAGCCAGATGGCCACAGGCGGCAAGATCGGCCGTGCCACCCGCCTTGACGGTGTGCGCGACCGCTATGTGGAGTTTGCCAAGCGCACCTTCCCCCGCACCCTGAGCCTGGATGGTCTTCGCGTGGTGGTGGACTGTGCCAATGGCGCTGCCTACCGCGTTGCGCCCGAAGTCTTGTGGGAGCTTGGGGCCGAGGTGATCAGCGTTGGCGTCAGCCCCGACGGCACCAACATCAACCGCGACTGCGGCTCCACATCGCTGGAGACCACGCGGCGCAAGGTTTTGGAAATGCGCGCCGATATCGGCATTGCGCTGGACGGCGATGCGGACCGCGTCATCGTCATCGACGAAAAGGGCAAGGTGGTGAACGGCGATCAGCTCCTTGCCGTGATTGCCCAGTCCTGGGCCGCCGCAGGGCGCTTGCGCAATCGCGGCGTGGTGGCGACCGTCATGTCCAACCTTGGCCTTGAGCGGTATCTTGACGGTGAGGGCATCAGCCTTGCCCGTACAAAAGTGGGCGACCGCTACGTTGTGGAGCGCATGCGCCAGGAGGACTACAATGTGGGGGGCGAGCAGTCGGGCCATATCATCCTGACCGACTACACCACCACTGGCGACGGCCTCCTTGCCGCCCTTGAGGTGATGTCGGTGGTGGTGAGTTCGGGCAAGCCCGTCTCCAGTGTCTGCCACCGGTTCGAGCCCGTGCCCCAGATCTTGAAGAATGTGCGCTTCGGGGGCACCACGCCGCTCGATGCAGAGCCTGTCACCCGCGCCATCGACGAAGCCCATGACCGCCTTGGCAATGCCGGCCGCCTGGTGATCCGCCCGTCGGGCACCGAGCCCCTCATCCGCATCATGGCCGAGGGCGATGATGCCCACCTCATTTCCGCCGTGGTGGACGACCTGGCCTCCATCGTCGACGCCCACGGCTAAGAGATCTTCCGCGCGATCCGGACCGGATCACGCGTTGAGAAGATGCGCCGATAAGGATGCGAGCCCGGCTTCATCGGCTCACTTCGGTTAAGGCTGAGCGGAGAGCGCACTAAAAGCCATCGCCAGCCAGAAGGCAGGGCGCGTCTATGGACTGAAGGTCCGGGTTGCTTGCCGTCGCGTGGCTTTTGTGGGCAAGGCCGCGGTCTGCCAATAGGGTTAACGCTTGGTTTACCGACGCCCCACAGGCTCTTTGTGACGCCTGTGGGAGATGCCTTTGCCGCCCCGTCCAATCCAGATGATGGCCCTTGCCCTCAGCCTCATCACCATCGCCGCAACGGGGTTCATCACCTGGCCCACGGCCGAAGCCAGCAGTCCAACAGGGGCGCGGGTGTCGGCGGCGCCGAACGGCTCGCCCATCTTCACTGCCGCGCCCTATGACCCGGCCGCTCAGCGCCGCAAGCCATTCAAGGTGCTTGGCGAAAGTCGGCCGCTGCCCGCAGGCAGCCTACAGGTACGCCGGGAGCGGGTGGCACCCGTCAATGCCCAGATTGCTGCCTGGTCGGCCGCGTTCGCGCTGATGGCAGGCGGCTTCACGGCGCCGCCACAAGCTGCGCGAGACTTTGCCGGCGCCACACGGTGACGGTACGTTCATCTGCGCGTTGATGGCGTCCAGCGCCAACCCCACATGAGAGCTATGAGCATTCCTCTGATTGCCCTCTTCGTGGCCCTTGCTGCGGGCTACACCGCCCACAGGCTCGCCACACGCAAACGCCGCAACCCTGTCCTTTGGACGTGGGCGAGCGTTATCTTCATTGTCCCCGTGGCGATCCTGCTCGTCCTTCCAGCCAGCGAACGCAACGCGGCGCCGGTCTAGCGGAGGCCTCGTACGCTCGATTCGGCTTACTCCAAGGGCACCGGACCTTCGCCGAACCGCACCCAATCGAACGTGCGCCGGCAAACGTCATCATCTTCGAACTCGTACATGAGTTCGGCCAGCGTGAACCGGCCGCTCCACATGGCAACGGCGGCTGCGGCGGTGAGGGTGAGGTTCTTGTCGCCCTGAACCTTCAGGGCATCCAAAGCCACTTGCGGCAATCGGTCGATGGCCTCTCGATAAGGCCCTGCAAGATCGTCGGGAAGCTCCGGTCCCCAGCCGCCTTCGAGCCGCCTCACCTCCGTCATGATGGCAATGTCCAGGCCGTCATACGTGGCGATGGCAGGATTTCGGGCGCTGATGTCCACAAGGTGCGGCACGGCAGCAAAGGACGCCGTGTAGATGGTCCCCTGATGCCACAGACTGCTCCAAAGGGATTCATAGGGCTCTGAGTTATGGTCAAGTTTTTCAGGAAACGACTCAAGGTCACGCAGATACTGCGGAATGTCCGACGCTGACCCGAAGGCGTGGGTCAGCGTCGCCCATTTTGGCGAATCTAGAGCAAGCATGGGCGCATTCTCTTTGCCCTGCGCCCAGATGACAATGGCGCTTTAGCGCCCTGCGATGACGGAGACTTCCACCAAAACCGGGGCGCCCGGCTTGCTGCCAGGCAAGGCTCCCACCTCAACGGCGGCGCGGGCGGGCGGCGTCCACCCCTTGTCGGTCCAGTAAGGGCCGTAAACTTCATTGAAGGCACCGTAGCCTGACAGGTCCGTCAGGTAGACGTTCACCATCAACGCGTTCTCCAACGTGAGGCCCGCTTCCTCCAGCACCTTCACGATGTTGTCCATGACGATCTTCGTCTGGTCCTTCACATCGTCCGTGCCATCGCTGGCATGCTCGGGGATCGCCCCGTCCACATAAGGGATCTGCCCTGAGACGAACAAAAGGCTGTCGGTCTGGATCGCAGGCGAGTAAGGCGCGATGGGCTTGATGCCTGCCGGATAGATGGGTTCGCGCGTGGCACCGTCATCGGCCACCGCATGGGTTGCCGCACCGCACACAAGCACTGCGCTGAGAGCTGTGCCGATCATCTTTGCTGTCCGCATCATAGACGTCACCCCCCTAAGGTTTCCCTGTCCGTCACAGGGCACAGTTTACGTTGTGGCCCCATCGAAACCGGGTTGTAAACGCGTTTGTGACGGGGCGTCGAAGCCTACGTCCCCCCTCGTCCCTTCAGTCCCAACGCCACGCGCCAGAAGGCTCTGGACACGGGACCCGCACCCTCAGCCACCACCTGTGACGGCGCGGAGCGTTTGCCACAATTGGATCGCGTCTTGCGGATCTGAGGCCGCTGATTGGCCCATTCGTGGCGGCAGGACGGCGAAAACCGTAAGATTTGTGATCTAGATCGCAGTTCTGCGCCTGAACCCATACTATTTCAACCAAATGGAAAACGGCCATTGACTTGGCCGATGCATGCAAAAAGCGCGACCTTTGCGCATCATTGCGTGCGCGAAACGACATTTGATTGCGTCAAATTGAACTGAATGAGGCTTTTTTAGGGACTTTATCGGCAAAATTCCATAAACATGGCGCTGGTAAGGCGACGCCCTTGAAGCAAACCGATGTGTTTGGCCGCGGCCACCAATCCGCAGAATTTTGGATGTTGAACAGGTATGAGTGTTCGGGCTGAAATGAGGCAGGTCCAAAGCCCCCAGGGCGCGAAAGCGGTCACCCTGGCGGTTGTGGTATCCGCGCTCGTCTGGGCGGTGAGTTCGCTCGACGTCCATGAAGCAGCGTACGGCCTGCTTGTCTCATACGGGCCGGTGCTTGCCGGTGTGGCGGCCCTCACCCTGTCCCTCCTCATTGTGGAAGGGGCCCCCAACACCTTTGCCGCCATTGCCGCCGCCTCGCGCCACCCCGCCTTGCATCTGCCGTTGGCCCGGTCGGGGACGACGCCCGTGTCACGGATGCGCAGCTTCTGGGGGCTTTTGGGGTCCTATTGGCTGTCGGAGCGGTGGGTGGAGGCCTGGTCGCTGACCCTGGCGGTCTTTGCCATCACCACCATTTTGAGCAAGAGCAGCGTCTGGGCCGCCACGGCGAGCGCCGATTTTTTGAACTCCATCGTGCGGTTTCACTCGCCAAGCGCCGGCGTCGATCCCCTGGCTTTGCTGATCACGTCGGTGGCGGCGTTTGCGGCCATTCACCTTGGCCGCGTGGCGGGGGTGGGTTTGCGCCATTTCGTGTCCACCACGCTGCACCGCAGGGCGCGCGGATGGACACAGGGGCAGTTCTCCGCCGGTCTCCTGGCCAACAATCACGTGGCCATGAGCCTGACGAGCAACCGCGACGGCGGGCCGTCTGGCAAGGTGCGCATGCCCGACAACATCGACCAGCGGGTGGATGAGTGCACCGAGAACCTGTTTGCAGGGATGATCGGCCTTGCCATGGGCGTGTGGGGGGCCGTCGCGTCCATCTCCTTCATCAGCGTTGCGATCCTTGAACGCTCGGTGGAAGTGGCGTTCCTGGAGCGCTGGTTCGCAAGCTTTGCCGCCTGGAGCACACAAATGTTCGGGCCGAAGGTGGGGGAGATGCTCACCTTCTCGCCCGGCGCTTACGGCACAGCCATCCTCGTTGCCATCCTCATTGCCATTTACGTACCCATCGGCACGTTTTGTGCCTGGTGCCTGGGCCGCATCCTTGAACGCCAGACCTTGAAGAAGCAGGCCCGCTCAGGCAGCTGGCGCGGCGAACTGAACGACATGCTGGGCCGCTCCAGCCAGCTTGCCATCTCCAACGGACAACACGTCCAAGCCCGCACGAACAGCATCCTCTACCGTGCCGTCGACCACATCTGGCACCGCATGAACATCACCACCTCGGCGATCCTGGTGTTCACCGACGGGTACAACTTTTTGTCCAAGCGGCTGGTCGCCTACCTCCCGGCGCTGCCCGCCTTCATGAGCGGCACCATGACGTTCCGCTCCTACTCGGCAACGTCGGAGCTTGCGGCAGAACTCATCAACGACTGTTCGTTCTTCCTGCAGGTGATGCCGGCCATCGCGACGCTGCGCGCAAACGCCTTCCGGCTGAACGAAGTGGCCGTTGCCATCGAAAGCGCCCACGACCGGGAGGAGTTTTACAGCCGCACAGGCGTTCACGCGTTCCGCCACCTCACCCAGGACGCCGGCTTCGGGCTGACGCTCCAGGACGTGAACCTTTGCCACCGTGGGCACGACAGCGAGCCGTTCCTGCGCCTCCAACACGCCAACATGCGCCCTGGCGACTGGGTCTATGTGCGCGGCGCCAATGGCAGTGGCAAGTCGAGCCTCCTGAAAGCCATCGCCGGTCTATGGCCCTATGGCTCCGGCGATGTGGTGCGCCCCCACGGTGCAGCAATGTTCTTCGCCGGCCAGGACCCTGATGTGCCGGCCCGGCTGACGCTGAAGCAGCTCGTGACCTACCCGCACTTTTGCAACGCCTACACCGACATTGAGGTGTGCGCGGCGCTGTCGGACGTCGGACTTGGCCGTTTTCTGCGCGATCTCGACGAGGAGCTGCACCACGGAAAGACCTGGCACAGCGTGATGAGTGGCGGCCAGCGCCAGCGACTGGTGCTGGCGCGGATCCTGCTGCAAAGGCCCGACATCCTGCTCTTGGACGAGGCGTGTTCGGCCCTTGATCGCAACGCTGTGGGCGAGTTTCACCGTCTGATCCGCAAGCATTGCCCTGAGGCCATCGTCATCTCCATCATGCATGAGCCTGAGCCGCCGATGGATCCCAGCGGCCGGCGCTACTACAATATGACTCTGCAGATCGAAGAGGGTCGGGCGGCGCTTCACAGCGAAGACATCGTGATCGACGTACGGCGCAAATTCGCGGCGGAGTAGGTAAGCCTCGCCGCCGTTGAGCGGGGCGAGCCCATGGATGAAGACGCCTTCGTCGCCGATCTGATGGCGAAAATGTCCCTCGCGGAGAAGGTTGGCCAGCTCAATCTCCTCAGCGCAGGCGAAGGGCCAGACACCGGCAGCGCATCCGTCCGCAACATCAAAGGGCGGCTCGAAACCGGTCAGCTCGGAGCGATCTTCGGCACGAAGTCGGTGCGTTCGGTGAGGGCTTGGCAAGAGCTTGCGGTCCAAGGCTCGCGCCACGCCATCCCCCTGTTCTTTGCCGAGGACGTCATCCACGGCCACAGGACCATCTTTCCTCTGCCCATTGCCCTTGCCTGCGCCTTCAATGCGGACCTGTGGCGCACTGTGGCGCGGGTGGCCGCCACCGAGGCCGCCGCGGAGGGGATCAACCACGTCTACGCGCCGATGGTGGACATCGCGCGGGACCCTCGCTGGGGCCGCATTGCCGAAAGCCCTGGCGAGGACCCGTTCTTGGCCTCGCGCTATGCCGAGGCCATGGTGCAAGGCTTTGAGGGCGACGACCCGCGCAGCCCCGACACTGTGATTGCCTGCCTCAAGCACTTCATCGCCTATGGGGCAGCCATCGGCGGCCGTGACTATGACAATGTGAGCCTCGCGCCCGAGGATGTTTTTGGCATCTATGTGCCGCCGTTCCAGGCCGGGATCGCAGCGGGCGCAGGCAGCGTGATGGCCTCCTTCAACGCCCTCAACAAGCGGCCGATGCATGCCCACGCAGGACTGATCAACGGCTGGCTGCGTGCCACGCTGGGGTTCACGGGTCTTATGGTGGCCGACTATACGGGCGTGGCGGAGATTGCCTGCCATGGCGTTGGCGATGAGCGCGCAGCAGCCGCCCTTGCCCTCACCGCAGGGGTCGACATGGACATGATGAGCGAACTTTACGTCCGCCATCTGCCTGGCCTTGCCGAGACCGGCCTTGATTGCCCCGACGCAGGCCTTGCGCTCAGTGCCGATGCAATCAGCGCCTCCGTCGACGCCGCCTGCGCGCGGGTGCTGGCGCTTAAGCACCGGCTCGGGCTGTTCGACGACCCTTATCGCTATTGTGACGATGCGCGCGCCTCGGCGGTGGCGCTGTCGCCAGAGCATCGACGCATTGCCCGCCAGGCCATCGCGGAAAGCTGCGTCCTCCTCAAGAATGATGGGGCGCTGCCGCTTTCGCCAGGGGCCAAGGTCGCCCTCATCGGTGCCATGGCCGACGACCGCACGAACCTCCTTGGCACCTGGGCCGTCTCCGGCGACTCCGGCGAGGCGATCACCCTTTATGATGGTCTGGCCCGCCGGCACACGGGAATGCTCACATGCTGCACGGGAGCAAACCTTGTGGACGACGCCGTCCTTGCCGACAGGCTGAACGTGCACGGCCAGACGGTGTTCTTGGACACGCGCCCCGCCGAGGCGATGATCGAAGAGGCCGTTGAAGCTGCCGCGGCCGCAGACGTTGCCATTGTGGTGGTGGGCGAGGCGAAAGAGCATTCGGGCGAATCCTCCTCCAGCACGCGGCTGGAGCTGAGCGCGCCCCAGCGGCGACTGGTGGATGCCCTGGGGCGGTGCGGCACCCCGCTTGTGCTGTTGGTGCTGGCCGGACGCCCGCTCGCGCTGGAAGAGGACGTGCGTGCCGCCAACGCCGTGCTCTTTGCCTGGTTCGCCGGAACAGAGACAGGCAACGGCCTTGCCGATGTCCTGACCGGACATGCCGATCCTTCCGGCAGGCTCGCCGCAGCGTTTCCCGCGCGTACAGGGCAGGTGCCCGTGTTCCATGCGGCCGAGCCCACGGGACGGCCAAACCGCGGGCACTTTGAAAAGTTCAAGACCGGCTACCTTGATCTTCCAGATGAGATCGCGAGCGCCACCGGGCAGTTTCCTTTCGGCTACGGCCTCTCCTACACACGCTTCCAATACAGCCCGCCGCAGGTGGATCGCAGCGCGCTGAAGGGGATGGACGACATGGTCACCGTGCGCGTGCAGGTGAACAATGTCGGCCCGCGGTTCGGCAGCGACGTGGTGCAGCTTTATGTGAGCGACCCTGTGGCGCGGATCACCCAGCCCCTGCGGCGCCTTTGCGGTTTTGAGAAGGTGTCGCTGGAACCGGGCGAAACGCGCGAGGTGAGCTTTACGCTTGGCGCGTCCGACTTTGCCTATCCCATGGGTGACGCGCTGGACCGTGTTTCTTGGGTTTTCGACCCCGGGACCTTGGTACTGAGCACGGGCCCCCACTCCGGCCGTCTCGACAGCGTGGACATCTCGTGGGCGCTCTGAACCCAGGATGTCCGCCACCGCGCCTTGGCGATGATGCGCTCTTGGATGTGGTGGCGCGGGCAGCGCTCTCTTATGTGTGGGATTTCGCCCACCCTGTGAGCGGCATGGTGCGCGAACGCAGCGCCGGCAACTTCGGCTATGACACGCACCGTGTGGTGACCACGGGCGGGACCGGCTTTGGCATCATGGCGCTCCTGTCCGGGGCCGCGCGCGGGTGGCTGCCTCGCATGGACGTTGCCGATCGCGTGGTGACGCTCGCGCGCTTTCTGAACGCTGCGGAGCGCCATCGCGGCGTGTTCCCCCACTTCATGGACGGTGAGACAGGGGCGACAATCCCCTTCATGCCCAACGATGACGGCGGCGATCTGGTGGAGACAGCGTTCTTGATCGCCGGCCTTCTTGCCGCCCGCCAGGCGTTCTCAGACCGCGAAGACCTTCGAGAGTTGGTGGATGCCATCTGCAGCACGGTGGAATGGGACGCCCATGTGAGAGAGGCGGACGGTGCCCTCATGTGGCACCGCAGCCAGCGCCATCCCTGGACCGAAAAGAGCCTTCCGATCCGCGGGTGGAACGAGTGTCTGATCGTCTATGTGCTGGCCGCCGGCGCAACAGACCATGCCGTTGCGCCACAGATCTACCACCGCTGTTGGGCAACGGCCGAGGCCTTCCACAATGGCCGCACCTACTATGGCATCCGCTTGCCTCTGGGGCCGGATGGCGGCGGACCGATGTTCCTGTCGCACTACTCGTTTCTCGGCGTTGATCCTAACGGCCTCACCGACCGCTATGCGGACTATGGCGAACAGGTGCGCGCCCACGCGGCCATCAACCGCGCGCACTGCATCCACAACCCCCATGGGTACAAGGGTTATGGCGAGGCGTGCTGGGGGCTCAGCGCCAGCGACAGTCCTTCAGGATATGCCGCCCACTCGCCCACCAATGATCTGGGCGTCATCACGCCGACGGCGGCGGTGGCATCCCTCCCCTTTGTGCCGGACGCCGCACTCGCTGCGCTGCGCCACTTTGTGGAGGATCGGGGGGCGGCGCTGTGGGGTCCTTACGGCCTTGCAGACGCTTTCACGCCCGGCGGTGATTGGGTGGCGCCTGGGACCCTTGCCATCGACCAGGCACCCATGACGGTGATGATCGAGAACCACCGGAGCGGCCTGTTGTGGGGGCTCACCATGTCGGCGCCGCAGGTGAAGAGGGGCCTGATGCGGCTGGGGTTCACCAGCCCGCGCCTTCCAATCGCCTGAGGGCGGCGCGCCGGGCGTGGGCGGCCATGATGAGCGCGGCATGGCTCCACGACAAATCGCGGCAGGAGACGGGCTCACCGGTGTTGCGATCCACCTGCTCAGGCAGCGGCCCGGCGTCTGGCACAAGGTGGCGGACCGCCTCAAGGAAGCCATGGGCGCGGCCAAGGCAGGCGACGGCCGCCTCGCGCGAGGCCTCAACTTCTGCGCGGCGAAAGTAAAACTCTGCAAACCCGAGGCTGGTGGGGAGCCAGGGGTGCCCACCGAAATAGTCATCGCCGAGCCAGCGGCCCACCAGAGGGCGCCCTTCGGTGGCGATGGGAAACGCCCGGCGCGACCATGCCTCGATATGCTCTGCGGTGGCGGCAATCCGCGGGTCGCTCACACCGAACGGCGCGTCTGGCGGGGCCACGAGGAGAGCGCCCAGAACGGTGCTTGCGTCGGTGTCCTGTGAGCCGGCGAGGGAGGAGTGGCGCAGCCATCCGCCAGGAACCTCCAGCCCTTCCAGAGCACTGACGATGGCCGCCATTGCCGGTGCAGCCTCGGAGCCGACCATCGCTTT
>JBCDCF010000039.1:0-12419 GCA_039182345.1 Pseudomonadota bacterium | reverse complement strand
GTCCGTCATCGGGTTCTTGCCCTCAATGGTGGGCGACTCCTCACGAAAGTCCATGGCAAGGACGACGTTCAGAAGGCTCGGCCGGCTCAGAACCTTGAAGCCGTCTTCGCGTTCCACACGGTCCACATCGCGCACGGCAAGGTCCTGGATGATGTCCACCTCACCGGTCAAAAGCGCGGCCGTGCGTGTGGTGGGGTTGGTGATGGGGCGGAAGACCACCGTCTCCACCGCACCTTCGCCGGCCCAGTAGTCATCGAACGCCTCAAGTTCGAGGCGCTCTTCCTTCACCCACTCTTTCAACTTGTAAGGGCCCGTGCCCACAGGGGCCTGTTCAAGCTCGCCCTCGCCAAGGCGCTCGGTATACTCCTTGTCGAGGATGAGGAGTTCGGCGAGTTCCGCCGGCAGCACCGCATAAGGAGCCGGCGTGGTGATCTCCACCGTCATGTCGTCGATGGCTTTGACGTCGGCAATGTTCTTCACAAGGCCCGGGCGGATCGAGGCGCGCGCCCGCTCCACCGTGTAGACCACATCGTCAGCGGTGAAGGGATTGCCGTTGTGGAAGGTCACACCCTCGCGCAGCTTGAAGCGCCACGTGGTGTCGTCCACCACCTCCCAGCTTTCCGCAAGACCGGGCGAGAAGGACAGGTCCGCGTTGCGCCGCACCAGCGGGTCATAGATGTGGTAGTACATGATGTTGGAGGACAGCTCCTCGCCCGCCTGCGGGTCCAGGTGGGAGGGGTCCGCCGTCAAACCGATGGTGACGGCCTTATCCTCCGCCGACGCCAGCGCCGGGATAAAAGCCGCGCACAATGCCGCGGCAATCAATCGTCTCTTGTGCCCTGCCATGTACCTCTCCTGGTGGGAATGAACGGCTGCGCTCAGCGCGTCGCCGTCTGCACTTCGATTTGGTAGCCTTCCGGGTCGTCCATGACGAAGGCGCGAATGCCAAGGTCGTCGACCGTTTTGGGTGCGCTCAGGTTGGCGACATCGTATTGGCTGACGAAGGCGTGCCAGCCATCAACGTCCGCGACGCGGATGCACAGTTGGACGGGCTTGTTCTCGCTGGCGCGCTTGGAGCCGCGCGTTTCGTCCACAAGGCCCACATGGGCGCCGCCGCCGATGGCATAGATCTTCGACCAGCCCTGATCGATGACGAGGGTGAAGCCCATCACCTCTTCGTAAAACCGCATCGCGCGGGGAAGATCGCGATAATAAAGGAACGTGATGGCGAGCATGACCCCGCCGTCAGGACGCTGCGATGCCGTTGTCATCGGCCCGTCTTGTCCGTCCATATGTGTGTGTCTCCCACCCGGCGCGTTCTCACCAGACCGTGAGCGTATACACTGGCGGTGTCAACTCTCCCCGCAAATCCTTGGCCTCAGCGTCCACGTGCCCCCTTAACGGACAGCGCGTATACATGTACCATCATCGGTTCTTGCCTCCACCGGACGGTCCTATGCCTCCCACCACAGGCAAAAATGCAAGCCTCGGGCCGGGTGCCAAAACGCGCCACGGTCAAAGGGCCGGCCTTGCCTATGACGATCTGCGGCAGATGATTGTCAGCGGCGCTTTGGCGCCTGGCGAGCGGGTGCTTGAGGAGGAGTGCGCGGCCCGCCTTGGCATCTCCCGCACCCCTGTACGCGAGGCCATCGGCCGTCTCGTCACCGAAGGCCTTCTGGTCAAGCCCGATGGCGGCCCCCACGCCGTCCACCGCATCTCCGCCGACGAGATCTTGGAAATCTTGAATGTGCGCCGCCTGTTGGAGGTGGAAGCGGCGCGGCGCGCGGCAGGAAGCCCTGGCCGAGACGATCTCTTGACGCTGCGCCGCGTCTTCGTGGGCTTTCTGGAAGGCCACAAACCTGATGCCGACGCCCACATGGCCGCCGACGACGCCCTTCACGAACGGCTCGCCACCATGGCCCGCTCCACCATCCTCGCAGAACTTGTGGCAAACCTTCGTCTGCGCACACGCGTCTTCGACAAAGGCATCATTCCCGACAGGTTCGAGCCGGGCTGCCATGAGCACATCGCCATCATCGACGCGGTGCTGTCAGGCGAGCCGCAAAGGGCCGAAGACGCCATGCGCCTTCACCTCACAGGCGTTGCCGACAGCATCCTCGCCCACCTCAAGGCCCAGCCCTGAGCGGGTGTCTCAATCGCTGAACGGGCGGCGCTGGTTGAGGGCGGCCGCAAGGGTCCCCTCGTCCAGATAATCAAGCTCGCCGCCTATGGGGACGCCAGAGGCAAGGCGGGAGACTTTGACCGGCAAAGGCTCCAACCGCTCGGTGATGTAGTGGGCCGTCGTCTGCCCCTCCACGGTGGCGTTCATGGCAAGGATCACCTCGCGCACGGCAGGGTCTGAGGCCCGCTCCACCAGCTTTGCAATGCCAATGTCCTCAGGACCATAACCGTCGAGCGCGGAGATGGTGCCGCCCAGAACATGGTAGCGCGTGCGCATCACCTCAGCGCGCTCAAGGGCCCACAGGTCGCCCACATCCTCCACCACGATGATGACGGAAGGGTCGCGCCGCGCGTCCATGCAGACCGTGCACGGGTCGGCCGTGTCCACGTTGCCGCAGGTGGAGCACACGCGCACAGCGTCCCCCACCTCCTTCAGCGCGGCCGCCAAAGGGTGGAGCACAACCTCGCGCTTTTTCACCATGTGCAGCGCGGCGCGGCGGGCCGAGCGCGGGCCGAGCCCTGGCAGCTTTGCCAACAGCGCGATCAGCCGCTCGATCTCAGGCCCTGCCGCCGCCACGGACGGTTCAGCCGAACGGAAGCTTCATGCCGGCCGGCAAGCCCATGTCGGCCATCACGCTCTGGGTCTTTTCCTGCACCAGCGCCTGCACTTTGGTGCGCGCGTCGTTGGCGGCGGCGATGATGAGGTCTTCCACAATCTCCGCCTCTTCAGGCTTCAAAAGGCCGGGCTCGATGGTGATGGCGGTCAGCGCCATCTGCCCGTTCACCTTCACCGTCACGCTGCCGGCGCCGGCCTCGCCCATGGCCTCAAGGCTCTCCAGCTCTTCCTGCAAGGCGCCCATGCGGCTTTGCATTTCCTTCGCCTTGCCCATCATTTTGAATAGATCCATCGCACCTCTCCTGCCGGCGGCCACCACATGGCCACCCGGCATACCTGTGCGATGAAACGGTCAAGCGCCAGCCATTTCCTTCATCTTGGGGGCAAATGCCACAAGATGATCCAAAAACATGCCCCAACCGTCGGCGTGGGAGTCCCTCACGTCCTCCGACAATAGCCCCTCCTGGCGCATGGTGACGAAGGTGCCACCGTGGCGCTCGGCAAGGGTCACCGTCACGCGGGTCACATGGCCAGTGTGGGGCATGTTCTCGCCCACCCACTCGTGGGTGAACACCAGCGTGCCCTTGGGATCGACGGTCTTGAACTCGCCGACCATGGTGTGGTCCTTGCCGCTCTCCCCGCGCATCACGCAGCGATACTTGCCGCCTTCGCGCACATCGAATTCAGATTCCACAAGCGGGCAATGGTCGGGGAAGAACCAGCGGCGCAGGTGATTGGGGTCGGTCCAGGCCTCCCACACACGGCGGATGGGGGCGGCGATCTGGCGGGTCAGTGTCAGGGCGTGGGTCTCAGCCATCGGTGTCGTCCTCTTCGGTCAGATGGGCCTCAAGGCGATCCAGCCGCGCCTCCCAGATCTTGCGTTGCTCGGCGATCCACCCCCCTGCCAGACCAAGCGCTTCAGGCTCGGCATGACAGGTGCGAACGCGCCCGACCTTTTCGGTCCTGATCAACCCGCACCCCTCCAACACCTTGATGTGCTGGAGAAATGTCGGAAGCGCCATGGCGTACGGCGCTGCAAGATCGCTCACCGTCTGTGGTCCTTCCGCAAGCCGCGCGACGATGTCCCGTCGTGTGGGATCGGCAAGGGCCTGGAAGACACGGTCGAGGGGAGGCGAACTGTTAGCCATACACCTAACTATCACCCCAAACCGAGCCACGCAAGATCATTTAGTCATTTGCCTAAGTTTTTGTCTGGCTGCGCGCAGGCGGGGTGTCAGCGTCAGGGGCTGCTGGCGGAGCGTCGCGCACTTCGGCAATTTGCGCGTCGTGAAACTGGTCCAGAAGCGCGCGCACCAGGGGGTCGTCCTGTGCTTCGGCTTTGGCGGCGTCCTGTGCGGCCTGGTGGGCCTCGCGCAAAGTGGGTGCGGTGGAGCCTTCGCTGACCGTCACCACCCAGCGCTCGCCTGTGATATCGGCAAGGCCGCGGGTCAGTTCGTTGGCAAGGGTCGGCCCTGCACCCGGTTCAAGGCTCACCTCAAGGCGGCCAGGCTCGAAACGCACAAGGCGCATGTCCCGCTCCATGGCCGTCTTCAGCCGCACGCTGGTCGCCCCCACAAGGGCCACAAGGTCGGCAAAGCTGGCGATCGCGGGCGTTCCTTGGTCCTTGCGCGGCGGCTGAGGTGCCCGCGCCGTCCGCTCCGGCGCGCGCTCCTGTGCATAGGCGGTTGGTTCTGCCGGGGCGGGGGGTGCGTCCGCGGCGGAGGGCGGCGAAGCGCTGCGGCCGGAACGCGGCTGCGATGCAGCGGCAGCGTCCGGCTCGGGCAGGCTCGTCATGTAACACAGGCGGATCAGCACCATCTCGGCCGCCGCCACGGGCTTAGGCGCCGACTGCACCTCGCCAAGCCCCGTCAACAGCGCCTGCCACATGCGGCTCAGCGCAGCGAGCCCCAGCCCCTTGGCAAACCCTTCAGAGCGGGTGCGGATCTCCTCCGCCTCGCCGGGCTCAACCCCCTCCCCCGTCACCTTCATGCGGGTGACGAGATGGGTGAAGGCGGCAAGGTCTGACAGCACCACATGGGGGTCAGCGCCGACCGCATACTGGGACTGAAGCTCCTCTAAGGCCGCCGCCGCATCGCCCTTCATCACATGCTCGAAGAGGTCCACCACGCGGGTGCGGTCGGCAAGGCCCAGCATATCGCGCACGCTCTGCGCGGTGACGGCGCCGGCCCCATGGGCAATGGCCTGATCGAACAGGGAGAGCGCATCGCGCACCGATCCCTCGGCGGCGCGGGCCAACAGGCGCAGCGCATCCTCGTCCGCCTCCACCGTCTCCTTGGCCGCAATCTCGGCCAGGTGGGCCACAAGCGCGTCCGCCTCGATGCGGCGAAGGTCGAACCGCTGGCAGCGCGACAGCACCGTCACGGGGACTTTGCGGATCTCGGTGGTGGCGAAGATGAACTTCACATGGGCCGGCGGCTCTTCCAGCGTCTTCAACAGACCGTTAAAGGCGGCCGTCGACAGCATGTGCACTTCGTCGATGATGTAAACCTTATTGAGCGCCGATACGGGCTTGTAGCGCGCTGCATCGGTGATCTCGCGGATGTCGTTGATGGAGGTGTGGCTTGCCGCATCCATCTCGATCACATCCACATGGCGCCCCTCCATGATCGCCTGGCAGTGAATGCCGGGCGCGGAGACGTCCACCGTCGGATGGCGGGGCTGCCCGTCCACCTCATAGTTTAGCGCACGGGCGAGAATGCGGGCCGTGGTGGTCTTGCCCACCCCGCGCACGCCCGTCAGCATCCACGCCTGGGGGATGCGGTTCTGGTCGAACGCATTCTTCAGGGTGCGCACCATCGGCCCCTGGCCGATCAACGCGCCAAAATGCTGGGGACGATATTTTCGCGCCAGAACGCGGTAGGCGCCCGAGCCGTCGCTCGCCGTGGGGGGTGTCCCAAGGTCGATGGAGGGTTGCTCGTCTTGGGTGCCGGGCGAGCCGTCGTCGTCGCTCAACGTCAGACCCCGCAGGTGGGTTACCGGGCTCGCCAAAGTAGGAGGCCGGACAATGACCCGGACCGAAATCTCGTTGGGGCTGCTTCCTTCCGGACCTGACCCGGTTGGCGAGTGGACCGTCCACCGCCGACCTCCCACTCCCTATATCACCCGCCGCCGAAGGGAGTTCAAGCCATCAAAGACACCACGGGCCCACCCGCAGCGGCCGCATCGGCAGGATCGTGGGAGACCATGACCACAGGCAGCCCGTCCTGCGCGGCAAGGGAAAAGACGATCCGCCGGATTTGCGCCCGCAAGGCCTGGTCCAGTGCGGCGAACGGCTCGTCCAACAGCAGCGCTTCAGGCTCCGCAGCAAGGGTGCGGGCAAGGGCAACGCGGCTCTTCTGGCCACCCGACAGCGTGTCAGGGTCGCGGGTGGCCAAGGTGTGCATATCCACCCGCTTCAGGTGAGAAAGGGCAAGTTCGGCCCGACGCCCGCGGTTGCGCCGCGCCCCATCGCGCCCGCGCCGGTTCACGGCAAACATCACATTGCCGAGGACCGACATGTGCGGGAACAGCAGCGGGTCCTGGAACATCAACCCCAGCGCACGCTCCTGGGAGGGGGTCGCCAACAGGTCGCGCCCGTTCAGTTCAAGCCGCCCGGCAACGGTGAACGGGGGTTCCAGCAACCCCGCCATCCCCAACAACAGCGAGGATTTGCCCACCCCCGACGGCCCCATGACCGACAGGACCTTGCCGCGCTCCACTTCCCCATCGAGGACGGCGAGGGGATGGCCGTCAAGGGAGACCGAGAAGCCGTTTAGAACAAGGCTCATCCCGGCTGCCTTGCTGCCCGCACGCCCCTGCGGTCCCGGTACACCATCGCAGGGAGCCAGCGCGCCAGGGCAAAGGCTGCGGCAGGGATGAGGAGCTGGAAGGTGGCCCAAAAGCCAATCAGCCTGCGATCGGCCCCAACGGATGCGGCCACAGCCTCCGTGGTGACGGTCTCCACCCTGCCCGCCCCCACAATCAGCGTCGGAAGATAAAGGCCCACCGACACCGCAATGCACAGCGCTGCCGTCACGCAAAGGGGGAGAAGCATCAAAGGCACCCGCACACCGAAGAACCGCCGCAAGGGGCCCGCACCCAGCGTCCCCGCCACCTGTTCATAGCGCGCGTCGAGCGCTCGCCACGGCCCTCTCAGCGCAATCAACGCATAGGGCAGGGTAAAAATCACATGAGTGAGCGCAACGATCGCCAACCCAGGTGTCACACCTGCGCCAATGGCGAGCACGTTAAGGCCGAACAGGAAGGCCACCTGCGGCACCAACAATGGCAGGTAGAGGATCCAAACAGGCGCGCCGCCCCGCCGATCGGCCTCCAGGAGCACAACGGCTCCCACCAACGACAAGACCGTGGCCACAAGGGCAATGACGAAGGTGGTGGAAAGCGTCCCCAACGCTGCAGGCAGCCTGTCCCCCCAGGCCGACCACACAAAGGCACTGGGCCAGGCATCGGGAAAGCGCCAAAACCCTGCCACCGACTGCATGATCAGCCCGCCGAACCCCAAGAACATGGTCAACGCCAGCACACAGGCGACGGCGACGATGACACCGCGCAGGCCATCGGCCCACCGCATCCTGTGACCGCTGAGGCAGATTTGGCCGGCAACGCGCCCACCGGCCACCTCCACCATCAGCCACAGGACAATGAGGGCCAGCACCAGGACGAGGACCGCAAGCGCCCCCGCACTCCCCGTTGCCCAGGCCGACAGGTCAGGCGAACCCATCCACTCCACCACCCGCACCGACAAGGGCGCAGGCCTGTTGGGCCCAAGGATGATGGCAACGTCCACCACAGACGCCGAGAACGCCAAAACCGCCAGAACAGGCAGGCGGATCTGCCGATAAAGCAAGGGCCAGACGGCGTGGAGAAAGGCGCCCATACGGCCATAGCCGAGGCTGCGCGCCACCATCACCCGCTCGCGCGCCTTCACCTGGGGCATGGCGGCAAGGGCCATCAAAAACAGGAACGGCAGCTCTTTCAGAACAAGCGCTGCCACCAGTGACCATCCCCACGGATCACGTAGGATCAGAAGGTCCGGCGGCACCTCATACCCCGTTGCCCAGGGCGACAGGAGGCGCAAGATGAACCCAGAGGGCGCAAACAAGAACACAAGCCCCAGCGCTGCCGCCGCATGGGGGACCGAGAGGATGGGCGCCAACAGCCGCTCCGCCACCACCAGCGCTCGCGTCCCGAACGTTGCGGCAAGGATTGCGACGGTCAGAAACAGCGACAGGACGGTGGCCACAAGGCCCGTCCACGCACTCACCATCACGGAGCGTGTGAAGCCAGGCTCTGCCAACAGGCCGAGGATGATTTCAGGCCCCCACAGCTCGTAGCCAATGACGGGGAAGTAGCCGAGCGCCGGCAGGACGATCCCCACCACGCCCGCCACCACAGGCACCAGCATCAAGGCGGTGACGAGTGCTGCCGCCGCGCGCCAAATCCAGCGGGACGAGGTGCGCCCTGAAAGTGAGTTTTGGGTGGATGGCCTCACGGCAACATCTTGGGATGAAAGGCGGGTTGCGACAACGCTTCCTTCGCCCTCCCCTCCAAGACCGCTATAGTGGCGCCGGGATCAATAAGGGCCCGCCAGCATTTTCGCACGCGGTGACGCGGCCACAGAAAGGGTGATGATGGACATGCAAGGCACTTGCGCTGCGCCAAACGCCCGCCAGCCCGTCCGATGGGCCGGGCCCTGTGCGCCCAGCCGCGACGGAGCCCGTTCCTAGCGCGATGGGGGCAAGCGAACCCTTTCACGCCGTGTTGTTTCCGCATCGCTCGCTCAGCCGGCGGGGGTTTTTTCTTGTCATCGCCGGTGTGTCGCTGGTGCTTGGCCTCGGCGCCATGCGCGCCCTGTCACTGGGGGCATGGCCTGTGGCGATCTTCGCTGTGGCCGACGTTGCGCTCCTCTACCTTGCCTTTGTCCTCAGCTACCGCGCCGGCCGCCAGTTCGAGGAGGTGAGCGTGTCCGACAGCGAGGTGCTGGTGCGCAAGGTCTCCCCCGCAGGCCGGGTGGTGGAGCATCGCTTCAACCCCACCTGGGCGCGCCTCACGGTGACACGCGAAGAGGAAGAGGGCGTGACGCGGCTCGACCTTGGCTCCCACGGCCAGTGGATTGTTGTGGGGGCGTTCCTCAATCCCGATGACCGTGCCTCCTTTGCCGACGCGTTCGGCGCCGCCCTCAACAGAGCCCGTCGGCCGGCCTGATTCAACCCGGCGTTTCTTAGCGGGCCCCTTAAGACGGCGCCGTTCGCCCGAACGCTGTCAATCGGTTATCCTCGCCAAGGGTGCGCGGTGGAGCTTTGGTATGGACAACTTTCCCACAGACCTTTCGATCAAGCCTGAGGTGACGGCCTTTTTCGACGAGGCCTCCAACACCTTCACCTACGTTGTGAAGGACCCTCAGTCCGATGCCTGTGCGGTGGTCGACAGTGTTCTTGACCTCGACTACGCCGCCGGCAGGCTTTGTTATGGCGCGGCCGACAGGGTCATCGACCACATCACCCAGAACGGCCTCTCGCTGGAATGGTTGATCGAGACCCACGTCCACGCCGATCACCTCTCGGCCGCCCCTTACATTCAGGACCGCCTCGGCGGGAAGATCGGCATTGGTGCCGACATCACCACCGTGCAGGAAACCTTCGGCAAAGTGTTCAACGAAGGGACGGAGTTCCAGCGCGACGGCTCACAGTTCGACACGCTGTTCGGCGATCTCGACACCTACACCATCGGCACCATGACGGCGTTTACCCTCCACACCCCAGGGCACACGCCGGCCTGCATGGTCCACGTGGTGGGCGATGCCGCTTTCGTGGGCGATACGCTCTTCATGCCAGACAGCGGCACCGCAAGGGCAGACTTTCCCGGCGGGTCGGCGCGCACCCTTTACCGTTCCATCATGCGTGTCTTGTCGCTGCCGGACGCCATGCGCCTTTTCATGTGCCATGACTATGGCGCCGGCGGCAGCCGCGACGTTGCCTACCAGACCACCGTCGGCCACGAGCGCACCCACAACGTCCACGTGGGCACCCAGGCAGGCAAGGCGGCGGACGAGGATGCCTTCGTTGCCCTGCGTGAAGCGCGCGATGCGACCCTTGCCGTGCCAAAGCTCATCATCCCCTCCCTTCAGGTGAACATGAAGGGCGGGCGCCTGCCCGAGCCTGACGCCGATGGCGTCCGCAACCTTAAGGTTCCCTTGGGAAAACTCTAGCGCCTGTCAGCCAATCAAGGCCAAATCCCGCAGTAGTTTTTGCGGGGTTTTTCGCGGCACTCGGTCAGCTTGCGTTCAGGTCCACCACGCCATCAGAGCCATCACGTCGGTGCTGCGTGTTTGGTATTGCGTCGCGCAGGTGCCGAAGATGTATGGCGTGCGGGCAGTCTCCCTCCCCAGCTGCCCGCACGCACCAGCCACGCCTCTCCAGTCACCCCCTCTCCTGCCAGGCGCATCGACGCACGGGCCAAGACCGACTAATGAGCACGGTCATGCCGCCTGTGCCTTGTGGCGCGCGGCGACAGGCGGCCAGCAAGGGAGTGGCGAGCATGAAGGTGATTGTCGTTGGCGGCGGGATTGTTGGCCTCTCCACCGCCTATGCCCTCACCAAGGGCGGCGTGGACGTGACGCTTGTGGAGCGCGGGCCGATCCCCCACCCCCTGGCCTCCTCCAGCGATCACCACCGCATCATCCGCTCCACCTATTCCAGCCAGGAAGGCTACACGGTGCGGATGGCCGACGCGCACGCCGCCTGGCAGCGCCTGTGGGATGACCTTGGCGCCCCTTTGGACCGCTACTATGCCAAGACCGGCATCCTCACCCTGTGCGAAGACGATGGGGATTTCGGCGACACCTCACGCACCACCATGGACGGGCTCGGCCTCCCGTACGAACTGCTTGAGGGCGCTGGCGCCGTGGAAGAGCGCTACCCCTTCCTCAATGCCACAGGGATCCGCTTCGGCCTTGTGACGGACGGCGGCGCGCTGATGGCCAACACCATCCTCACGGACCTTGCCGCCTGGCTGAGGCTGAACGGCGCCACCGTCCTGGAGCACGCCCCCGTCGAGGCGGTGGATGGGCGCACGGGCACCGTCACCCTTGGCGATGGCCGTGTCCTGTCCGCCGACACCGTGGTGGTGGCGGCAGGCCCTCACACCGTGCGGCTGATGCCGGACCTCACCCAATCGCTGACCGTGGTGCGCACCCATGTGGTCTATGCGGACCCGCCGGACCACCTGCGGCAAAGCTGGGCGGGCGGCCCGTGCTGGACCCACCTTGGCGGCAGCGTCCACCTGTGGGGCATTGCACCTGTGGCAGGCCTTCCCCTGAAACTTGGCAACGGCGACCTTGCCAAGCCCGACGAAGACCTCACCCATCGCCCCATCAGCCCAGAGGAGGTGGACGCGTTGATGGCCAGCTTCTCCCGCCGCCTGCGCGACATTGACGCCTACAAAGTCCGCTGGGGCCTCACCAACCACTGGACCATGGCCCCTGACGATGCCTTCCTCCTCACCCGGCGCGACAGGGCGGTAATTGTATCGGCCTGCTCGGGCCACGGCTTCAAGTTCGGCGCCCTCACGGGACAGGACGTTGCCGATGCCCTCACCGAGAGGGCTAACTTTGACACCGTGGCCCAGAAGGTGGCCGGGCAGATCAGCGCCATCAGGCCTGCAGCGCTGGAGGCACAGGCATGAACGAGGGACGCGTCGCCGCCCTCCACCGCTACCCTGTGAAAGGCTTGAGCGCTGAGGTCTTGTCCTCCGTCACACTGACGCCGGGGGATGCCTTCCCCGCCGACAGGGTGCTGGGATTTGCCCGTCACAACAGCGGCTTCGATCCGGCCGACCCTCAGCCCATGCAAAAGCAGCGCTTCTACGTTTTGATGTGCGATGCTGACCTTGCCACCCTGAAAACCGGCTACGACGAGGCAAGCGACACCCTCACCCTCTCCGCCCCCGGCAAGGCCGAGGTGGTTGCCCCGCTGTCCACGCCACAGGGCGAGGCGGCAGCCGTTGACGCCATCATGGCGCACCTGTCGCTGCCGGAGGATGCGCGGCCCATGCTGGCGCGCTGCGGCCCCCACCGCTTTACCGACCAGTCCCTCTCAGGCCCCGTCCTGATGCGGTCCATCTCCCTCATCAACCGTCAGTCGGTGGCAGCGCTTGGCAAGGTCATTGGTATGGACGTCGACCCGATGCGTTTCCGCGGCAACATCCTGATCGACGGCTGGCCGGCCATGAGCGAACTGGACATGATGGAAAAGACCATCGCCATCGGGCCGACGCGCCTCAAAATCATCAAACCCACAAGGCGCTGCGCAGCGACCGAAGTGAACCTTGAGACGGCCGAGAGGGATATCGACATGGTAGGCCGTCTGATGGCCACCTACGGTCATGCCTTTATGGGCGTCTTCGCCACCGTTCTTGAAGGCGGCGAGATCACGCCCGGCGACACCATCCAGGTGGTGTGAGGCGCCGCGCCGCTAAACGGTGAAAGGCTCGCCGATGGTGGCCACCTTCACCTTGGTATCGGTCTCCCCTGAGCGGGACTCCATGGCGGCGAGAAACTTGTCCGGCGTCTGATCGAGGATGGGAAAGGTGCCGTAGTGGCAGG
>JBCDCF010000038.1:0-12463 GCA_039182345.1 Pseudomonadota bacterium | reverse complement strand
GGCGCACCACGCTGCCCCGTCGTCGTCGCTTCAGCGCGCTCTCGAAGGTGCGCACCAGGTCTTCCGCCTCTTCCTCGATTTCAAGGTCGCTGTCGCGGATGACCCTGAAGGAGCCTGTGGCCAAAATCTCGTGGCCGGGAAAGAGGCGGTGGATGTTGACGCGAATGGCATTGCCGAGCGCGATGAAGCGCGCCTTGTCAGGCTCCCCTTCAAGCCTGATGAAGCGCTCCACCTGCGCAGGGATGCGCACCAGCGCCACACGCATTTCCCGCCCAGGCTCCTTCAGCTGAAGGGCAAGGGACAATGACAAGTTCGGGATGAACGGGAACGGGTGCGCAGGGTCGATGGCAAGGGGGGTGAGGACGGGAAAAACGTGCTTCAAAAATGTCTGGTCGAGCGCATCGGTCTCGTCGACGGTGAGGTTGTCGCGCTCGGCAATCTCAATGCCTTCGGTCGCCAATTCTTCGCGAAGGCCGGCAAGCTGCATCTGCTGCTCGGCCTGAAGCTCTGCCACCGCCTCGTTGATGCGGGCAAGCTGCTCTCCCGGCGTCAGGCCATCGGTGCTCAAGGCCTCCACGCCTGCCCTTTGCTGGGCGACGAGACCAGCCACACGCACCATCAAGAACTCATCCAGATTGTTGCCGGAAATGGACAGGAAGCGCAGGCGTTCCAGCAGCGGATGGTTGCGGTTGTCCGCCTCCTCAAGCACGCGCTTGTTGAAGAACAGCCAGGACAATTCCCTGTTGATGAAGCGGTCGGCGCTGTGGCGCAATGCACTCACCTTTGCGCCGCTGTCCTGTGCGGGGTCTTGGGTGTCAACAGCTCGGCGCGTTGCCGTTTTCGCCGCCATGTCCAGCCTCCCAATGGATGTTGCCTGCCTATGGCACACTCGGACTTGGGGGTGAACCGGGAATTGCCGACCGGCAGGTTACGCGCTGTCGAGGACCTGTGCGGCAAGGTGGCGTGTGGGACCGCGGCGTTCGGCAAGGCCGGCCTTGTCCATGTCCTCCACCACCTTCAGGGCAGCGTGGAGTGTGCGCTCGATCCGCAACAGAAGGAAGCGCACCACACGGGGATCGACGGCCAGTTGGCGCCCCAAAAAGGCATCGGCCACCACCCTTTGGAGAAGCGCATCGTCAGGCGCCCCAAGCTGAACCGCCGGCACCTGGCGAAGGCGCGAGCCAAGGTCGGGCAAATCCGCGGCAAACGGTGTGCGCGCGGTCAGAAGGAGGCGACCGTCGGCCGCCCGCACCGCGTTGATGAGGTGAAAGAGCGCGCGCTCGTCAGCGGCTGACGCATCGTCAACGGCAATGGGCCGTTCGGCGAGCGCCACGGGGTTGGCTGTGGCAAGGGCAGCGCCAGGCACCACACGCCCCCCTTCGGCCTCGGCAAAGACGTTGGCAAGGTGGGACTTGCCGGTCCCCTCACCGCCCACCACCATCGCCACGTGATGGGGCCAGCGAGCGGTATCGGCAATCAAGCCATAGGCGGCCTCATTGCAAGGGGAGATGACGGTCTGCGGAGGCTCGTGGGGGAGCCCGAGGTCCAGTGCCAGTTGTTCCATCGCGCCGCTGTCCGTCTCACTCATTCATGTACAAGGGGCCGAGGCCACCAGCGTGGGCGCCGACCCTAGCCTTTGTGCGCACGATCTGGGGCGCCGGTGTGCCCTCCATCACCGCAATGCCCGTTGTTCACTGGGTGACGGGGGCACTGGAACGGTGCGACAAAGGGCGGCTACAGTCCGCCAATAGCTGGCGAACGGCGGCCGATGCCGTTCCAGATGCCCACCTAACCCTTGCGATTCGTGCCTCAGGAGGCGCTTTGATGGATACAAGATCCTGGCCCCGATGACACAATCCCCCGACGACCCGCGCGCCGCTTACACACAGGCTGGCGTCAACGTTGCCGCAGGCGATGCGCTTGTGGACCGTATCAAGCCTTTCGCCAAGGCAACGGCGCGGCCTGGCTCAAACCCTGCGCTGGGCGGCTTCGGCGGCCTGTTCGACCTTGGTGCGGCAGGCCACGCAGGATCCCTCCTTGTGGCCGCCACCGACGGTGTGGGCACCAAGCTGCGCCTTGCCATCGACCTTGGCGCCCACGACACGGTGGGCATCGACCTTGTGGCCATGTGCGTGAACGACATTTTGGCCCAGGGCGCCGAACCGCTCTTCTTCCTGGACTACTATGCCACAGGTGGGCTCAACGTGGACGAAGCCGCCGCAGTGGTGAAAGGGATCGCCGAAGGCTGCCGCCAGGCAGGGTGTGCGCTCCTGGGTGGTGAAACAGCGGAAATGCCTGGCCACTATGCCGGGCGGGACTATGACCTTGCAGGCTTTGCCGTCGGCGCCGTGCCGCGCGATGCCGTCCTCCCCCGCGCCACCATCGGGGCGGGGGACGTGCTCTTGGCTCTCCCCTCCACAGGTGCACACAGCAACGGCTTTTCGCTGATCCGCAAGGTCGCGGCGGAGCGCGGTTGGTCCATGGACGCCCCGTTCGAGGGCACCACTTTGGGCAAAGCGCTGATGGCGCCGACGGCCATCTACGTCAAACCCGTCCTCGCCGCCCTTGCCGAACATGGGGCGGCGGTGAAGGGGATCGCCCACATCACAGGCGGCGGACTGTCAGGCAATGTGCCGCGAATGCTGCCCGATGGTACCGCGGCCGCCATCCACCGCAGCCGTCTGCCACACCACCCTTTGATGGCCTTCCTGAAGGACCAGTCGGGCCTGTCCGATACGGCTATGGAGGCGACCTTCAATTGCGGCGTCGGCCTCGTTGTGGCGGTGGCGCCTGATGCGGCCGATGCCATCGCAGCCACCCTTTCGCGCCACCATCAGCCCTCCACCCCCATTGGCGAGGTGGTGGGCCATAACGGCGCCGCACAGTGCCTCATCCGGTGAGTGGGGAGCCCAAAACGCCGGTTGCCGTCCTCGTTTCAGGCCGCGGCAGCAATGCGATGGCGCTGATTGGCGCGGCCGCCGACCCCGCCTACCCGGCGCGCATCTGCGCCGTCCTCTCCGACACGGCGGACGCTGCGGCCCTTGCGAAGGCCGCTGCCATGGATGTCCCTGCCCAAGCCGTCCCCCGCAAAGACTTTGCCTCGCGCGATGCCTTCGAGGAGGCGTTGTCAGAGGCCATCACCGCATCAGGGGCACAGGTTGTGTGCCTTGCAGGCTTCATGCGCATTTTGAGCGGCCGGTTCGTGGCGCGGTGGGACGGGCGCATCCTCAACATCCACCCCTCTTTGTTGCCCGCCTTCACAGGGCTCCACACCCATGCGCGAGCGCTCCAGACGGGGGTGAAAATCCACGGCGCCACAGTCCACGTGGTGACCGCTGCCCTCGATGACGGCCCCATCATCGCCCAGGCCGCCGTCCCTGTGCACCCAGGCGATACGGCCGACAGCCTCGGCGCACGGGTGCTTGCGGCTGAACACCGCCTTTATCCCGCCGCCCTTGCCCATTACCTCGCCAAAGCGGTGGGCAAAGCCCCTCAGACCACCATGTTCAATCCGGACCTCTCGCCCCCCACAGCGTGAGGCGGGACAGGGAAGGATGGCCATGAACGATCAACCGCGGCGCTCACCGCGCGTGACCGAGGCGCGCACCAGCCTTGAACGAATGGCTTGGCCGGAAATCCCTGCCGAGATGATCGAGCGCCTTGCTACCGAGGGCGAGCGCCGGTCCATCGAAGCCGGGGAGATCCTGTTCGATGTTGGCGCACCTGAGTACGATTTCATCTTGGTGGAGCGCGGGTCCGTCAACGTGGTGGACAGGGTCAACGACCGTGTGGTGCTGACCGTGGTTGCCCCCAACTTCCTTGGCGAACTGGGCCTGTTGATGGGCCAGGGCACCTTCCTTGCCGGCATCGCCGCTGAACCGAGCGATGTGATTGTGGTGCCGAGCAAGACGCTGCAGCGCCTTGTGGCGACAGTGCCGGAAGTCTCCGACCTCATCGTCAGCGCGTTTGCCGCACGGCGGCGCCTGTTGATGGAATGGAACGAAGGCGGCTTCGTCGTGGTGGGGGAGATTGGCGACCCGACCGCCCTTGCCCTCCTCACCTATGCGGAGCGCAGCCGCATCCCCCACCGCTTCGTGTGCCGTGAGGACGAGGCGGCGATGGCCGAGATCAAAGCGGTGTGCGATGTGCCTGACGGCGGCACCTGCGCCATTGTCGGCCGTGCCGATGTGATCGAAAACCCCACGCCGCGCACTGTCTCCGCTGCCCTTGGCCTAGAAATGATGGCCGACCACACGGCCGTTTACGACCTTGCCATCATCGGCGCGGGCCCAGGCGGTCTTGCCGCCGCCGTCTACGGCGCGTCAGAGGGCTTGAAGACGCTGGTCATCGACGACACGGCCATCGGCGGGCAGGCAGGCACCTCCTCGCGCATTGAAAACTATATGGGCTTCACCACTGGCATATCGGGGGCGGAGCTTGCCTTCCGCGGGGAGATCCAGGCGGTGAAGTTCGGCGCACGGTTGTGTGTGCCCCACCGCGCCGTCTCCCTCACGCCGACGGCAGCGGGCTTTGACATCGGCCTCGACAATGGCGGCACGGCCATGGCCCGCTCCATTGTCGTTGCAGCAGGGGTCCAGTATCGCCGCCTTCCCCTTGAGCGGCTGGAAGACTTCGAGGGCGCCGGCATCTACTACGCTGCCACCGATCTTGAGGCGCGGTTTTGCACGGACGAACAGGTGCTCATCATCGGCGGCGGCAACTCGGCCGGTCAGGCGGCCATGTTCCTCTCCCGCCACGCGCAGTGCACCCACATTGCCGTGCGCGGGGAGGGCCTGAAGAATACGATGTCCTCCTACCTGACGGACCGCATCTGCAGCGACAGTGCCATCCGCCTTTGGACCCATACGGAGGTGGTTGCCCTTCACGGCGACAAGCGCCTTGAGGGCGTGACGGTCAGAAACCGGCAGACCGGCGAGACGGAAGACCTTCCCGTCAAAGCCCTTTTCATCATGATTGGCGCGGCTCCCAACACCGATTGGCTGAAGGACCATGTGGAGCTCGACGACAAGGGTTTTATTCGCACAGGCGTCGGGCTCGACCCGTTCGCCACCTCCTGCCCCGGCGTTTGGGCCGTGGGGGACATTCGCGCAGGCTCGGTCAAGCGTGTGGCCTCAGCGGTGGGGGAAGGCTCCGTGGTGGTGTCGTCCGTCCACACCTACCTTGAGAACAAGAGCCGCGAGGAGGCCCGCCATGCGGCTGCGTAGCCAGTGGTGGGGGGCAGCCTTTGCCGCCCTCTTGTCGGTGTTTGCAACGGTCAGCGCGTTGGCAAGCGATGAGATCACCATCCAGGGCGTCCCCCTCCCCACGGACGCCAGTGAGGCGACGGGCGGCTCGCCCTTTGCCAGCGCCTTCGTCGGCCTGTGGGACGGCATGCGCAAGACAATCCTTGTGTTGGAGGAAGTGGGCGAGGACGGCACGGCAAAGGTGCTTTACGGCATCTCCCCATTTGGCGATCAGCAGCCTGGGGGTTGGCTGCGCTACACAGGCACCATCGACGGCACCACGCTGACGGTGACAGGCAAGCACGCCACAAGCACCTTCACCCTCACCCCGAACGGCCGCCTGAAGGGGGTTTTCAGCGACGGGTACGGCTTTGCCATTCTGCGCCCTGTCAGCCTTGCCGCGCTATTGGACGATCCTGAGGGCACAAGGTTCGGGACCGGCGAACCCGTCATGCTGGACACCGCGCTTGTGGACGACGGCAAGCCCGTTGCCCTTGAGGCGGTCATCTTCTCCCCGGCAGGCGACGGGCCGTTTCCTCTGGCTGTGGTGAACCATGGCTCCACAGGTTACGGCAACGATCAGAGCCTTTTCGGGCTGACGTGGACCAACCCCTGGCTTGCCGAAACCTTGATCGAACGGGGCTATCTGGTCGCCTTCCCGCAACGACGCGGACGTGGCCGCTCCGAGGGCCTTTACGATGAAGGCTTTACCGAGGACAGGCGCCACTATACCTGCGAGCCGGCGCGCTCCTTGAAGGGCGCCGATCGCGCGTTGGGAGATATTGAGGCTGCCATCACCGCCCTTCGCGGCCGGGCGGACGTGGCGGACGGGCCGGCCCTCCTGTCAGGCCAGTCCCGCGGGGGCGTGCTGTCGGTGGCCTATGCGGGCCTTCACCCTGAGGACGTCTCAGGGGTGGTGAACTTCGTTGGTGGCTGGATGGGCGATGGCTGCCCTGAGGCGAGCACCATCAACCAGACGCTCCTCAACAAAGGCGCAGCGTTCGGTAAGCCCATGCTCTGGTTCTACGGCCACGACGACCTTTACTACAGCATCGAGCACAACCGGCAGAACCTTGCCGCTTTTCGCGATGCCGGCGGCACGGCGGCGTTCGAAGAGGTGCGTGTGCGCGGCGAGAATAACGGCCACTACGTCATCGCCATTCCGCCCCTTTGGGACACGCCGCTCGCCCAGTACCTCAACGAGATTGGCGCACCGACCCAATAGTGGAGCGCTTTGGGCGGACACAGCCCCTTTGAAGGGGTGGAGGCCCTGTGTTTTCAGCCCCCGTCAATGCCCCTCAAACGAGAGGAGGCTGACAACGTCGATCCCCTTGTCGCGCAGGAGTTTGGCGCCGCCAAGTTCGGGAAGGTCGATCGCAAAGGCAGCCGCATGCACCGTGCCCCCTGCCCGTTTCACAAGGCGTGCTGCTGCCATGGCCGTGCCGCCGGTGGCAATCAAGTCATCCACAATCAACACCCGCGCCCCTTTGGGGACGGCGTCCACGTGGATCTCCACCTCGTCGATCCCATACTCGAGCTCATAGGACTCGCGGTGGACGGCGGCGGGGAGCTTGCCTTTCTTGCGCACGGCCACGAACCCTTTGCCAAGGGCCATGGCCACCGCCCCGCCCAGCACGAAGCCCCGCGCCTCGATCCCGGCCACGGTGTCCACGCTGTCGGCATCAAAGTGGGCGGCAAGACGGTCCACAGTGGCGCGAAACCCTTCGGCATGGCTGAAAAGGGTCGTCACATCGCGAAAGATGATTCCCGTCTTGGGGTAGTCGGGGATCGCCCGAACAAGGCTCTCAAGCTGCATAAAAGGGGTCCTTAGGGCATCTCACGCCCGCACGGGAACGCACGGAGGGGCCGGCCGCCGTTCGTGACGCGCCTAGCCGCGGGACAGAACGCGGCCCGCCACCGCGTCCAGCTTCTTCAACAGCGCAGGATCGCGCATTTCAGGGGCGGTGATGATGGCAAACTCCAACGCCGTGTCAGACCCTGTCGAGCACGCCTCGCGGGTTCCTGGCATGGTCTTGGCAAGGGTCGCCACAAGGGTGCGGGCGGCTTCGCCATTGGCGGTCATGGTCTCGATGATCTGTGTAATGTCCACCTCGCCATGGTCGGCGTGCCAACTGTCGAAGTCGGTCACCATGGCAACTGTGTCATAAGCAATCTCCGCCTCACGGGCGAGCTTGGCCTCAGGCATGTTGGTCATCCCGATCACGTCGGCGCCCCACTCCCTGTAGAGCTGGCTTTCTGCCAGGGACGAGAACTGCGGACCCTCCATGGCAAGATAGGTGCCACCGCGGTGGTGGGTGATGCCATTGGTACGCGCCACCGTCTCGATCCTGTCGCCAAGGTCGCGGCTGACGGGGTGGGCCATGGACACGTGCGCCACGCAGCCGGGGCCGAAGAAGCTTTTCGGGCGGGCAAACGTGCGGTCGATAAACTGGTCGACAATGACGAAGGTGCCCGGCGCCAAATCCTCCCGCAGCGATCCGCAGGCCGACAGGGACACAAGGTCCGTCACCCCGCAACGCTTCATGACGTCGATGTTGGCGCGATAGTTGATCCCCGTCGGATCGACCCTGTGGCCGCGGCCGTGGCGGGGCAAGAACACCACGCGGGTGTGGTCGAGCGTGCCCACCAGGACCTGGTCGGACGGCGCCCCCCAGGGGCTTTCCACCGTCGTCCATTCCCCATCAAGACCGGGGAGATCGTAAAGGCCCGACCCGCCGATAATCCCGAGCGTTACGTCCATGAAGCGTCCTCGTAGTCGACCTTGGTCAGGGTCAATCCAGCCGCCGGCGCCACAGGACCACACGCTGCCCGGGACCGGGCCGCGAGCGCGTCCGCCATGTGGCGCGGTTGCCAGCGGCCCAAACCCACCTCAACCAGCGAGCCCACCATGGACCGAACCTGATGGTGAAGGAAGGAGCGTGCTGATGCACCGATCACAATGTGGTCCGAGTGTCGCTCTACGGACAACACATCAAGGGTTCGCACAGGGCTTTGGGCCTGACACTGGCTGGCACGGAAGGTGGTGAAGTCGTGCCGGCCGATGAGGTGGCGGGCCCCCTCGGCCATCGCCGCCTCGTCCAAGGGGCCGGCCACTTGCCAGGCCTTTTGCTCAAGGGCAAGGGGCGCGCGACGGTTGATGATGCGGTAGCGGTAGTGCCTGGCCCTTGCCGAATGGCGGGCATCGAAAGCCTCGTCCACCACCTTGGCCGCCACAATGGCAATGGGGTTCGGCCGCATGTGCGCGTTCAGCGCATCGCGCACCGTGTCGGCGGTGTAGGGCTTGTCAAAGTCCACATGGGCCACCTGGCCTGAGGCGTGGACGCCCGTGTCGGTGCGCCCCGCCCCGAAAATGCGCGTCGGAACGCCGCACAGCCTCTCGGCCGCCTCCTCCAGCGCCTGCTGGACGCTGGGGCCGTTGGGGTGGCGCGGCCCGCCCCCCAAGGGCGCCCCGTCATACTCGATGACCAGCTTGTAGCGCGCCACCACTCACCCCAAGAAGCGGGCGCCGGGCGCAATCCGCGCCCCTTGCAGGAATTGCGCGGCCGAAACCGCCGACTTGCCGGCCCTTTGCACCTCCAAGAACCGCACAGCGCCCGACTGGCAGGCCACCGTCAGGCGGTCGTCGAGGAGGATTCCTGGTTCACCCTCGCCCGCCACCGCCTCGGCGCGAAACACCTTGATGCGCTCCTCCTTGCCGGCGATCTGGAGGGTGGCGTGAGCGCCTGGCCACGGGCTGAGGCCGTGGATGTGGTTGCGCACAACCTCGGCAGGCTGGCGGAAATCAATGGCCGCTTCGCCCTTGTCGATCTTTTGGGCGTAGGTGATGCCCTCCGTCGGTTGCGGCTGGAACACCAGTTGTCCCCGCGCCACCCCGCCAAGGGCACGCACCATCAGATCGGCGCCGAGGCGGGCCAAACGGTCCGTCAGGTCGCCGGCGGTGTCCGTCGGGGCAATATCAATCCGCTCCACCATCGCCACAGGGCCCGTGTCGAGGCCCTTCTCCATGGCCATCACCGCGACGCCCGTGTGCGCATCGCCGGCCATGATCGCCCGCGCGATGGGCGCTGCCCCCCGCCAGCGCGGCAGCAAGGAGGCGTGAACGTTCAAGGCCCCCTCCTTGGCGGCATGGAGCACCCGTTCGGGCAAAATCAGACCGTAGGCGACGACGATGATGGCATCGGCCCCCACAGCCTCGACCTCCGCCAGCGCCTCTTCGCTCTTGAAGTTGAGGGGATGGCGAACCTCAAGGCCCAGTGCCAGCGCCGCCTTGTGGACTGGCGAGGGCTCGTCCTTCAGACCCCGCCGCCCCCGCGGCCGCGGCGGCTGCGTATAGACGGCCGCCACATCGTAGCCCTGGCCGGCAAGCTCCATCAGTGTCGGCACGGCAAAGTCCGGCGTGCCCATGAAGATCAGTCGCATGATTGGATGGCTTTTGGCTTAGGGCGTGGGGCTGTTGGCTTGGGGTGTGAGGTGCGAGCGCTGCGGCTCACTGCCCCTCCCAGCGCAAGGTCTTCGAGACCTCAGCGGCGATGGGGCCGGCCTCGGCCGCATGCTCATCGGTGGTCCAGAACACAAATTGCACAGCCGCTCGCGGGGCTGCGCGCGAATAGTTCCAATACTGGAACTCTACACCCGACATGATGGCCTCCACGTTGAGGAAGTTCCAGTCAGTGCCGGCGATTGTGAGGGACTCTTCCTTCAGCACCTTGACGGGGTTGAGGCCAGCCGCCTGCTGGGCGTTGAAGATGATGGCTTCGCGCAGGGCTTCCTCGGTGAATGTGATGCGCTCGGCAATCACTCCAAGGTAGACCTCCGCCTGGCGGTGCACATAGACCGCCTCGAACGGCCCTGTCGCGCTGTCACGCACCCACTCCGATTCGCTGAGGCAGTAGGTCAGGGGCAGCTTGTCACTTTCGATGCGCGTCTTGTCCACGCACGCTTCGTCCACGGGACGCTCTTCGCGCACATAACGCCAGGTGCCGTTTTGAAACAGGATCACCTCGCGCCCCTCCACGGTGGACCGCCCCACCTCCTGGGCGGCGGCCATACCGGTGTGCGCGATGAAGGCCGCGGTGAGCGCAATCAAGACGATCCGTGCCATTCTCAAGCCCCTCTAGTTGTCGAACCAAAACACCAGCCGAACGTCGTCAGGCGCCCCCAAGCGCCACAGTTGCGGCAACGACTGACCGAGGAAGTAGACTGCGACTTCGAAGTATTTCACCTGCCACTCCAGCTTTGTATAGTATCTGTCTTTCCAATCAAAAAGACCTCCCGTCGGCTCTAGCCTTTGAATGTCTGACCAGTATGCCTCGGCACCCACGATATCGGCCATCTTCTCCAACGAAACTTTGACCCGCCTCCGCGCGCTGACGTCCTCCCACTTGTACTGCGGGCTTACCCCAAGACGATGTCTCAAAAAATCCGCGGGGGTGACCCACCCGTGCATCGTCACCTCTTGGGTCCAATCAAACTCCATCACCTCCCTCAGGGTGAGGTGGCTGTGTGAGTATGCTTCACAACTCCACCAGTCGGCAGCTTCGACCACCTCGGTAGAAACGTCCGTTGGAAAGCCGCGGGGCTTGGAGATTGGAACGTATGGAGCCTTTTGCCTGTACGGCCCGCCGGGCACGAGATGTTTGGATCGGGTCTCGTTTCTGACATCGGCCAGAATGCCAAACACATCATAGTTACGGTCGCCATAGATCCCGCTCTGAGGGATGATGGTGATCCCCTCCACGCAGGGGCGCGTACGTTCGTCGGCGGTGGTGGCCCGCCACGTCCCGTCGGCTTGGCGCACCTCCACATAATCGTGGATGTCGGTTCCCATCCCAACGTCCCCCTGCGCGCCGGCATAGCCTGCGAGTTAGGCGAGCCGGGCCTGCTTTTGAAACTTCTTGGTGATCCTGTCGCGCTTCAGGCGGGACAGGTGATCGATGAACAAGACGCCGTTCAAGTGGTCGATCTCGTGCTGAAGGCACACGGCGAGCAGCCCGTCAGCGGTGACCTCGCACGTTGCCCCGTCCTTGTCGAGGTAGCGCACGGTCACCCCTGAGGGCCGCGTCACCTCTTCGGTATAGTCGGGGATCGACAGGCACCCTTCCTCGTAGACGCTGGTCTCTTCGCTGCGCGCCACAATCTCGGGGTTGATGAGGACTTTGGGGTCAGGCTCCTCGCCCTCCTCCGTCACCACATCGCACACGACGATACGCTCAAGAATGCCCACCTGGGGGGCAGCCAGGCCGATGCCCGGCGCATCGTACATGGTCTCCAGCATATCCTCGGCGAGGGTGCGCACGCGTTCGTCAACGGCCACAACGGGAGCGGCCACCTTGCGCAGGACAGGGTCCGGCAGGATGAGGATGGGAAGTCTTGCCATCGGGCGGAAATATGACTGTGTCGCTTTGTGGTCAACGTTGTCCTTGGCGCGCCACTTGCCTAACGTCGCGCCGAACAGGAACTTTCGATGACCGCGCTCCTCACCACCGCCAATTGGGACTCAAACCACTGGCTCGACGAATTTGCCAAAGCCGCCCCTCAGCGCACCGTCCACATCAACGGCGTCGACAGCTACGACCCGGCAGAGGTGCTCTATGCGTTGACGTGGAAGCCCCCTGAAGGGCTGTTGCGCACGCTTCCCAACCTGAAGGTGATCTTCAACCTTGGGGCCGGCGTGGACGCGCTCCTGTCGGACACGGATTTGCCTGACGTTCCCATCGTCCGCCTTGTGGACGACAACCTCACCTGGCGCATGGGCGAATGGGTGACGTTGCAGGTGCTGACCCACCACCGCCAGGCGCTCCACTACCTCGCCCAGCAAAAGGCCCATGAGTACAAGGACCAGTCCCTGCGCCACGTCAAAGCCTCCGAGCTGACGGTGGGCATGATGGGCTACGGCGTCCTCGGCCAGCACTGCGCAGGCATCTTGCAGGCCATCGGCTATGAGGTGATCGCCTGGTCGCGTAGCCCCAAGGACGGCGGCAATGTGCCCGTTTATGCAGGCGAGGAGGAAAAAGCCGCGTTCCTGGCCAAAACCGACATTTTGGTCGTGCTTTTGCCGTTCACCCCTGCCACCTATGAGATCCTGAACGCGGACCTGTTTAGAGCGCTCAGCCAAGACAGTCCTTTGGGCGGGCCCGTCATTATCAATGGCGGGCGCGGCGGTCTGCAGAACGAAGATGATGTGGTGGCAGCGCTTCGCT